>CAZRMY010000007.1:34016-35736 GCA_964601295.1 uncultured Thermoplasmatales archaeon
ATCGCCTATAAATTCGCTGCACAACAAGCTACCACACAGTTACAAGATATCGCTATCCAGGTGGGACGAACGGGTGTTCTTACACCCGTGGCTATTCTAAAACCTGTGCAAGTAGGCGGCGTCATGGTTTCACGTGCGACGTTACACAATTTCGACGAGCTCAAACGAAAAGACATCCGCATCAACGATCATGTGCTTATCGAACGCAGCGGTGATGTAATACCCCAGGTCGTCAAAAGTATCGCCGAAAAACGTGATGGTAGTGAAAAACAACGACGTATGCCGAGAAAATGCCCGATCTGTAACACACCCGTGGTACACCCTGAAGGGGAAGTCGCTGTCCGCTGTCCGAATCGTATGTGTCCTGCCAGGCTCAAATGGCGTATCAAATATTTCGCATCACGGGATGCTATGGACATCGATCATCTTGGTGAATCCACCATTGATAAACTCATCGATCTCGGGCTACTCGACTCTATAGCTGATTTATACACGCTTACAAGAGAAGATGTTCTACGATTGGAGGGATTCAAAGAAAAATCAGCACAAAACCTTCTGGAATCAATCGAAAACAGTAAAACACAGGATCTCTCACGACTTATCTATGGATTAGGCATCAGACATGTCGGCAAATACGCTGCTCAACTACTTGCCTCTCATTACCCCTCAATAGACGAACTTACACAGGCATCACCTGAAACGCTCAAAGAAATTAAAGGCCTTGGGGATAAAACCACTGAGGCTGTAGCAACCTTTTTTGCTACCGAAGAAAACCAGGAGTTAATCAAAAAATTAATCGAACGTGGTGTCAATGTCACTGCTAAATCACCCATTGATTCCTCGTTACATGGGAAAAAATTTGTGTTCACCGGTGGTTTAACCTCATATTCACGTCCAGAGGCATCAAAAAAAGTACAAGCAAAAGGCGGCCTTGTCTTCAGTTCAGTCAGCAAAGATGTTGATTACGTAGTTGTCGGCGACAAACCTGGCTCCAAATATGACAAAGCCCAAAAATTAGGGGTAACTATAATAAATGAAGATGAATTTAGACAACTCCTAGAGTAATATGGAGGCAGTTATTGATGGTAGAATGTAACATAGAAGAAAATAAAGTTAGATGTAATTGCACGTATCCCTGTGATAAAAAAGGCGTGTGCTGTCTTTGTTTGCAGTATCATTTAAAACGAGATGAGCTTCCTGCATGTTGTTTCCCGGATGACGTTGAAAAAACCTATGATAGAACCATTGAGAATTTTATTCGCGTGCATCAAGGCTAAAAAAACTACTTATTTTATGCGACAAGGGCAAGGATTGCAAAACTGTAAATAAATAAACCAATGCTTACTGCAAGTTCCATGCCAAGTGCAAGGCAATCCGCGGGTCGTACACAGGTGGTCATACTCTTTCTCACCATATATTATTTTTATTAGTTGTGTTTAAAAGGTGTTGTTGTACAACTGGTATCCAGCATATTTACGATTGTTACCAAAATTACATTTGGTAATAATATTCACCATTTTGTCGTTGCTGCCGATCCATATAAGAATCTGGTTTGTTCACCCGTGGTCGTTTGGTGTCTTCATCCCTGCGGAAGGTGATGTCTACTTCTTTGAGAAACTTGTTCATGCCTTCATGCAAGCTGAAGGGGCCCTGGGCTATACCTTTAACCCCAGGTTTACCGTCAAAAACAATGAGCGCGTCACTAATCATATCTATAAAA
>CAZRMY010000008.1:0-1837 GCA_964601295.1 uncultured Thermoplasmatales archaeon
TTGCTGAGCCTATTCTTGATGCTACGATGCCTGATGGTTCACGTATTCAGATGACGTTAAGCACTGAGGTTACCACGAAAGGATCAACGTTTACTATCCGTAAATTCCGTGAAGATCCATTTTCACCGCCGGATATCGTTGAGTTTAATACGATGTCATCTGAGATGGTAGCATATATGTGGATGGCAGTTGAGAATGGAGTGAATGCGTTGATTGCGGGTGGGACGGCTTCAGGGAAAACATCAACGTTGAATGCGTTGTCTTTGTTTATCCCTCGTGAAAGTAAGATTGTTTCGATTGAGGAGACTCGTGAGATTAATTTACCGCATCCGAATTGGATACCCGGTGTGGCTCGTTCTGGTTTTGGTGAGGTCGTAGGAGATAAAATAATGGGTGAAATTGACATGTTTGACCTCATGAAGGCGGCGTTACGGCAGCGACCGGAGTATATTTTGGTGGGTGAGATTCGAGGTCGTGAGGCGTATGTGTTGTTTCAGGCGATGGCCACGGGTCATACTACGTACTCCACAGCGCATGCAGATTCTGCGCAGTCGTTGATCCATCGATTGGAGGGTAAACCGATTAATATCCCACGGATTATGCTTCAGGCTCTTGATATTGTCTGTATTCAGGTGACCTCTCGGGTGCAGAATAAACGTGCCCGACGGTGTAAACAGATCATTGAAATCATTGATATTGACCCGGTTACCAAGGAGATTTTAACTAATGAGGTATTCCGCTGGGATCCTGTGGAGGATAGCTTCATCTATTCTGGTAAAAGCTATGTGATGGAACGCATTCGAGCGGAGAAGGATTTATCCCGGGAGGCTATGACCTCTGAGTTGAAAAACCGTTCTGAAATATTACAATGGTTGAATACGAAAAATATTCGTGATTTCCGGCGAGTGGCTACCGTGATTTCTCAGTATTTAGAAAAACCTGATGATATAATGAAAACTGTTAGGAAAGAATCATGATATGAAGACAAAGAAAATAGCGATATGTCCACAATGTCATTCAAAAATTTCCTGTGAGGGTGAACCAGGTGAAAAAGTTGATGTAGCGTGCCCAAAGTGTGGTAAAACCGGGTCTGTTACGTTTACTAAAGTTGAATTGCAGGAGCTTGATTTTTATCCGCTTAATGAGCCTTTTGCTTATGTTAAGATTTTGAAAGATGTGGAAACCCTTGATAAGTTTTATAAGGTTATTGAACCGCATTTGACTGCTGAGGAACAAAAAAAACTTGCGTTTATCCAGGATACCTTGATTAAATCATTGAAGATAAGTCTTGATGAATTAGATAATCATAAAATTGATGCATATTTGGATAAACAGGTTGATCAAATAGTGCATGATTATGAGGTAAAACTTACTGAGTTATTAAAACGGAAGATTTTGTATTACATTAAACGTGAATCAATTGGATATGGTCGTATTGACCCGTTGATGCGTGATCCACATATTGAGGATATATCTTGTGATGGACCGTTTGTACCGATCTTTTTATTTCATCGGAAGTATGGGTCCCTGCGTAGTAATATTAAATTCCAGGATGAAGAAGAACTATCTGATTTTGTGGTGAAACTGGCGCAGAAATGCGGGAAGCATATATCGGTTGCTGAGCCTATTCTTGATGCTACGATGCCTGATGGTTCACGTATTCAGATGACCTTAAGCACTGAGGTCACCTCAAAAGGGTCGACGTTTACTATCCGTAAATTCCGTTCTGATCCTATTACACCCCCTGATTTGATTGGTTTAAATACATTGTCTGGTGAAATGATTGCGTATCTCTGGATGGCAGTTGAGAACGGGGTGAATGCGTTGATAGCGGGTG
>CAZRMY010000008.1:1847-35518 GCA_964601295.1 uncultured Thermoplasmatales archaeon
TTTATCCCTCGTGACAGTAAGATAGTGTCTATTGAGGAGACCCGTGAGATTAATTTACCGCATCCGAATTGGATACCTGGTGTGGCTCGGTCAGGTTTTGGTGAAGTTGTGGGCGACCGGATGGTAGGAGAAATAGATCTCTATGATCTTATGAAGGCGGCGTTACGGCAGCGACCTGAATATATTTTGGTGGGTGAGATTCGAGGTCGTGAAGCGTATGTGTTGTTTCAGGCGATGGCCACCGGTCATACCACCTATTCTACGGTGCACGCAGACTCAGCGAAATCGCTGATCCATCGATTAGAGGGTAAACCAATAAACATCCCGCGGATAATGCTACAAGCACTTGATGTGGTTACTATTCAGGTTACCACCCGGGTAAAAGGGAAACGCGTTCGTCGGTGTAAGCAGATCATTGAAATCATTGATATTGACCCGGTTACCAAGGAGATTTTGACTAATGAGGTATTCCGTTGGGATCCTGTGGAAGACAAATTTGTGTACTCTGGGAAAAGCTATGTTCTTGAGGGGATTCGGGCACGCTGGGATATGAGCAAGGAGGATATTACTCAAGAGCTTCGTAACCGCGTGGAAATCCTTGAATGGATGCGTGATTATAATGTACGAGCATTCAAAGAGGTTTCTAAGGTTATCGCTCGATATGGTGAACAACCAAAAGCTTTTGTTAAACAGATGCGGAAACAAATAAAGGCTGACAAGAAAGCAGAAAAAAAAGAGGGTAACTCGCATGAATCTGCGAAAAAATCAGATAGCACATCTAATAAAAATGCTGCTGCTGGTAAAGAACGTCCTGCAGATCAAGACGTAGAGGCGAGTAAAGATTCGACATCAAAAAAATCTAAACTACTTAGCCGTAAAAAGAAGAAAAAGAGCAAGAAGAAATGAGGAGTAAGATGGGATGCCGTTAAATAAATATCAGAAGCTCTGCTATCGATGGTTTGGAAATCGCGCTGAACAGCGTGTGCCATCGCAACTGCGTAAAAATCTTGATGCAGCACATATCAACATGCGTGCTGGAGCATACCTGTCTATTGCTTGGTTAAATGCGATTTTTGCAGCAATTATATCGATGATCGTGATGCTTAATCTAGTATTTTTTGTGTTTCCTGCGTTAAATGTTGAATTGCAACTTTTTTTCAAAATATTATTTTTGATTCTGCCTTTGCTTATTGCAGTATTGTTTTATTTTATTTTTCTTAACCTACCGGCGAGTACTGCTAAAGGACGAGGAAAACGGATCGACATCCATTTAGCGTATGCATTGAATTTTATTGCAGCGATGTCTTCAGCTGGTGTGACACCTACAGAGATTTTTAAAAGTTTAGCAAAGCAGGATATTTATGGGGAGATAAAAGAGGAGGCATCATGGATTTATCGAGATGTTAGCTTGTTAGGTAGGGATATTTTGTCTGCGATTAAAGATAATATTCAACGTACCCCGTCAAATAAATTTAAAGAATTTTTACAGGGTATGGTGGTTACGGTTACATCGGGGGGGTCGTTGAAATCTTATTTTATGGTGAAAGCGGATCAGTATATGCGTGAGAATAGACAGGAGCAGAAGCAGCTTATTGAAAGCCTGGGGATTATGGCTGAGGCGTATGTGACCGCAGCGGTTGCCGGGGTGCTTTTAATGATGATTGTGTTAACATTGATGATTGTTATTACCGGGCAGTCTTCTCATCTTTCTATTCTATATGTTTTTATTGGGATTATTCCGTTGATAAATATTGTGTTTGCTTGGGTTGTGAGTTCTATGACGCAGAGGTGAGTTAAGTATGGATAATGTTGCTCCGAAACAGGGTTTTATTAAAAACTTGATTCTAACGGGTCAGATGACACGTCTTATAATTTATGTGAGTACTGGGGTTTGTGTTGCAATTTTTAGTGTGTTGGCGGTTTTAAGTTTGCTTGATATTATTCATATTGAAATTGCTGGTGCTTTTGACTTAGATTGGTCGGATTTTGTAGTGTTTGCGGTGCTTTCTGGTACTGGAATTTTTGGTATGTATCAATATTTGCATTTCCGGCGTGTGTTTAAGATTGATTCAATTTTTCCTGATTTTGTTCGTGATCTAGCTGAATCGAGAAGAGCAGGGATGACATTTACTAAAGCGGTTGTGTTTTCTGCTAAAGGCAACTATGGATTGTTGACTGAGGAGATAAATAAGATTGCGCAGCAGATTTCATGGGGGAGTAGTATTGATGAGGCATTAACTGCGTTTTCGAAACGGGTTAATACTCGCTCAATTCGGCGTACTGTTTCGTTGATAATTGAGGCAAGTAAAAGTGGTGGGAATGTTGCGGATGTTCTTGATGCTGCTTCTCGTGATGCTCGTGAGATTAAATTATTAGAATCTGAACGTCGGGCGAATATGTCTTCGTATGTAGTGGTTATTTATGTTGGTATGTTTGTGTTTTTGACGATTATTGTTATTTTGGTGTTTCAGTTTATTCCTGCGATTACAAGTGGCGGGGCAGGCTCTATGGGTCAGGGTATGGGGATGAGTATTGGCAGTATTGATGAGCAGACGATTGTTCCCATTTTCTTCTGGGCTACCATAATGCAGGGACTAGGTTCAGGTTTGGTTGCAGGATCGTTTGAAGACGGTCGTATGGTTTCAGGGGTTAAACATATTTTTATTATTTTGTTGGTCAACTGGGTGGTTTTCAAATTCATGGTTGGAGTGTAAAATGGTAAAGATGGCGCGGCGTTCATTGTGTTTGACAAAAGGGTATAATGCTGTTACTCCCATGATGTCTGCGGTCGTTGTAGTATTAATTGTAGTTAGTTCTGTTGCATCGATTTTTGTATGGGGCCTTCCCTATATTGATCGTATGGAGAGTAAAGCGTCTCAGGAGAGCGTGTATTCACAGTTGGCTACGGTAAAAGAGGGCGTCATGGATATGATTTATGCTGAATCAGGGAGTGCCAGAAAGTATAACCTGGATATTCCTGATGGTCAGGTTTCTATTGATGAAAATGGGGATCGCTTTGTGGTAGCATATTCACTAGACCCAAATTTTGATTTTAATGTGACCGGATTAGGTGATGCAGATGACACGTCATTTCAGGTGACCGTTGAGCCGATAGGTGGTTTTTCACCTCCTACTCTAACGAGGGCTGAAGTGTATTGTTTTAGGGATCCTGAACTTAGGATTCCATGTTCCCAGGATAAATCTTTTATCGATTGTGCGGGAAATCGGGGGTTATTTTTACGTTTTGATTTAACACAAGTTTATGGTTCTTTGGATGAAAAAATAAACGATATTGATGATATTGTATCAGCATGTATCCGCTTGTATCCTGTTACACCTTCTAAGGATGCTACGTGGCAAGATATTATGATGTATCCGGATCAAACGCTAGGGAAAAGTAGTTTTTGTAGACTGCCCCCCATGTATAGTTGCAGTCCAGATATTATTGTTGGTCAGGATTATGTTGATATTGATATTTCCGACTACTTCGTAAAAAAATATGATTTGGAGGAACCGGAGATTGCACTGTTAGTATCAAAAAATTTGGTTCAGCTAAATCTGCCGGTTGTATGGCATCAGAATCCGATGTTGGAGATAGGCTTGCCAACTGATTATGTACAAGTATTTGGGAGGGGGAGTTCATCAGATTTGAATCCTGAACTTATTGTTAATTATGTAGAGTTAACGGATTCTGCTGAATCCGCTGTTGACAAGTGTATAGAGACTGAAATATCGGAAAGGGATGATGTCTCTTCTCCGGATACTTCTGAAGATAACTCCTCATATTATGTTGTTAACAAAGATTTTTCTGTTCCAGCTGAATCTATTCGAAAAGGATGTTTCAGAGTTGATAATACAACTTATGAGCTACACTATGACATTACAGATATGCACGTATATTTTAATGAACGATCATCTGATACTGAACCTTTGTACTGTGTGACACAGCGGAATAGCTGCTTTTGCTCTAGACCGGGTAATCTATTTTTTTCATCTAACACGACAGATAGCCCCGGGAACCCTGTGATTTATAGGAAAGAGGTTGAAGGAGAGTTATCGGATTATACTCTGTATTATGCTGATCAGTTTGGCATGGGTATTGACCTATATTACAAAACTTTTACTACGGGGGTTAAAGAATATCTTAAAATCACTAACGCTGATTCTTTGACAGGGATTGTAGGGGCGCAGGGTTATCTGCTTTTTGAACATAAAATATCTGCATATTCAGATGAACTGAATATGCCGCTAGGTGTTGTTCATGATGGTGTATGTATTCGCGAGTTTGGCTCATATACAACAGAGAATTTTACAACCGCCTTGCCAGTGTACTTTGTTGATGATGCGGGTGTGGTCGTTTTTTCTCTGCCATCTACAATATATGCTTGGGACAGTAGTAGTTCTGAAAGAAGTAAGATTCAATTAAGTCGGGAGGTCAGATTGAAATCTTCTGGAGATATAACAGTATATATTCGCACACCGTGGGAATGGCTCAAAGATCCCAGTCGGGTTTATCCTGTGTTTATTGATGATACCTATTACACGTCAAATAGTAATCCTGCATCAGGTGCAGATCCGCCTATACGCGGGAATGTGGTTGCACGTCGTTATGCACAGACTGATTTTCCCCCATTACCACCCGGGACGGTTGATGCTTTTGAATATGGTAATGGCGCGTATGAGTTACTTGCTGAAAATGATGACGTTATGAATGAATGGCCAAATGGCGCTGGCGGGTATGTGAACTTATGGTATACTACATCCATTCTCGAGCAACCTGAAGATATCGCATATATTAAGATAACGTGGGTAGGTCATAACGATGGGGTTGATTGGAATACTACAGGTACGGGTAATGATCTATTTCTATATGTATGGGATCACAACAATAGCATGTGGGGGTTACAAACAAGTGCTCCTGCCACTGCAAATAAAGATACGCTTAATTTTGTGTTATCAAATGATGTGACCTCGGGTAACTATGTGAATCTTTCAGAGTATGTAAGTGCATATCGTCCCTTACAGGTTGTTTTTGTTTCACAAGGAGATAGTTGTTTTACTGCTAATACGTCAGTTGCTATGGCTGATGGAACGTATAAAAACATAGATACAGTAAGAAAAGGTGACAAGGTTTTATCGTTTGATGAAGATGCAGAAACAGTATCTGTTTCGATTGTTAAAGATACTTTCGAGCACATCTCATATGACTTGCTATGCGTTAACAATAGATTGTATGTCACCCCGGAGCATCCTCTTTGGGTTAATGGTAAATGGCAAAATGCTGAGCAGATACATACGGGTGATAAGTTGTTAAGAGTTGATGGGTTCTTAGAGGAGGTAACCTCTTTGGCGAGCATCTTATCTGAGACAACAACATATAACCTGCATGTTGAGCCGTTTCATACTTTTTTTACCGAGGATATTCTTGCGCATAATAAAGAGCCACCTAAGTATATTCACGAGGATTATTTTGAGGTTTTTGTTAAAAGCGATAGTGTACCTCCAGATATAGAGATTGAAGAAGGACCAAGCGATAATGAGTTAGTGAGAAGTGATACTGTAGGGTTTTCGTGGTCTGCAGAAGAACGAAAAGACAGCTCTTCAACTGTCAGCGATACTATAGATTTAGGGGGGTCATCAGCACCACCCGCAGAAAATATCGAGTATTCATACGATTTAGATTTAGACGGCACGTATAATGCACCAGCATCCGGTTGGACATCGCAGACCCAGCGGACTTTTACTGACCTTGCTGATGGGGAGTATACTTTTATGATAAACGCTCGAGATCAAGCAGGAAATACAGGTGCAGACTCACGATCATTTACCATAATAAATGGATTAACGGATCGTGAAACTTGGATCCCAGAAGTTTCATCTGCTGACCCTACTACGTACTGGATTAACCTAACCAATGCAGATTTGGATTTTTCGGGATCAACACGTGTTGATCTTTATGCTTCTGGGCTTCCACTTACAGATCCGGTAGGTAGAATTCTAATTTTTGATTTAGGAAGCGTAACCTATACACTACAATCAACAATAGGTAACTATAATACTATTCTTGAAAATGGTGGTATACTTTTTAGTAATCCAGATGAAATAGCATCATTTCGAAAAAAACCGGTGTTATCTTCTGACAGTTCGCTGTTGTCATTGCGTGTGGTTCAAACAAAATATAATACACAGTTAAACTCTGCTGCGACAGGGCAGACACAGTTTGTCGCATCTTTAGAGGATAACTATGTCCGTGAGCTGCTGACAAATGTGAATCATGTGAAGTTGCAGTTTTGGGGTGACTATGCTGAAAAATGGCTGCAGTATGTGAATACTACGCTTGGTTTTATTGAAGCAGATTCAGTTCCTCATACATTTATGCACCCTAATCTAGGTGTACCTGTTGATTTAATGCTTACACAGTCATCGTATTATGCTGGTTTGCGGTTGTATAATCAATAAATCTTTGAGTAGTTGACTAGCATATTTTTATATAAGAGAATTTTGATTCATTATTGATATAGGTACTGGATGGGATGCAGATGAAGCTTTATGACAGCTATGCTGTGACAGAGGTTATTAGTCTTATTCTTGTGGTAAGTCTCATTATCTCAACGGTTGCGGGTATATTGTTTTGGGCGTTACCCTATATTGATAGTCGTAAGACAGAGACGCGTGTGGAGAGCGCCGTTATTCAATTTACCAATATTGATAAGGTATTTCAGGATGTACTCTTTCAAGGTCCAAACTGTAGCAGGTATGCCAATTTTGTTACCGACTCAGGTAGTGTTGAGCTGTCATCTAAGGGGGATAGAATCATCGTGTTTTATCCATTGGTTTCTAATTGTTATATTAATGTGAGCGGGTTGGATGATAACGAAGATTTCAGAGTTGATATTACTCATGATACATTAGATCCACCGTTTAACTTGAATGTGAATTATTTGTATCCTACCGTGCCTTCGAATGAGCAATTCAGTATAGCTGCTGAAGGCGGGGATCAAATTGATACAGGGTCGACTTTATTTGATGCGGTTATGATGACGATAACAAAAAACGGGGCTGACTTAGGGAGGATATGGCTTTTTGATACCGGGTATATTCGATATAGTACGCAGGCCCAATCAGGTACGGGCTATTCAATTCTGATGGAAAATGAAGGTGTTATCCGTGGAACCGAGAGTAATTCTTTTTTAATGGATGAACCAACAACTCATTCAAATAACGATTCGTTTGTGTTCCGAGTTTTACAGTTGAAACCCTCAGCTGATTTAACCTATTCTAGCATGGGTGGCACCGTGTCTATACCCTTGTTGACAACGGAGAGTGGGAACCAGAATGCTATATACAGTTTTTTATTCCGTCATAATGACACGGTGTTACATGAAAATAAAGCGAATGTACCTCAAACCGGGGTACTTAAAATAAAAGTGTACGGTGATTATGCTGATGCATGGGAATGGTATTTTGCTAATACGTTAGAGTTATCAACTGAAACATATAATTCTGAAAGATATTACGCAAAATCTGGCGGTTTGACGGTAACATTACTTCTTTCTATATGTGATGTATCTGTTGAGGTGGTGTATTGATGCGGTGTATGCTACGTGATAACTCGGGGGTTTCAAATGTTGTAGGGTATCTGTTTTCTTTTACAATTGCTTCGATACTAATGGTGAGCTCGTTTACGGTTACTAATTCGATTTTAGATGATAAAACACGGAATGTGGCGGTGATACAGGCAAGAAGTATTGCAGATAAGGTTGCTGATGCAATTATAGATGCGGTTACCGTTACGCAATCTATGCCTGATGCAGAGTATACGAAAATTATTGATATGCCCCGGGATTTCGCGGGTTTTATCGGTCGGCGGCAGTATTACGTGGAGGTTACAGGTTCAAAGGTTTTTGTGAATAGCACCGATGGTAGTATTAGTGAGAACTCCTCGAATTTTAACGCGGGTGAGTTTGGTGTTGGTTTAGCTGGAAGGGTGTATAGTGGTTCGGGAAAGCTACAGGTGTCCTATGATCCTTCGGATTACGTATATAAATTTGATTTTGGTACCGGCAACTCGGTGGATTATTCACCGGTTAAACGCGGGTATTACCAGGTAAGTGAGCATACGCTGTTGAACCCTGATGGACGTGATCCCCCATGGATTTATCCAAATCATAGTTATCGTCTTCCAATATTGATTAACAACACCGGCCCAGGTGATGCTGAGGGTAATATAACCTCAGAGAATCTTACTGGTTATCCTGTGCGCATCGTGTTGGATCAATCATTTTTTGACTATAGTAAATGTCAGGTTGTACGGCGTTCTTCTGAAGATTTTTTATCAGGCCTGGTTTTTTATGATGCATCAGCCTGGAAGCATCAACCATATTCAGGACGTGTTCTGTATGTTGACTCGGAGGTGTCTCCACCAGGTGATGGCTCATTTGATAACCCATTTTCAAGCTTGAGTGATGCGCTTAATCCTGCTGAGAGTGGTGACATTATTTATGTATTTGATGGCACCTATGATGAATTGTTAACAGTGACAACCGATGGTGTGCATATCATTGGTCAGAGTAGACAACGTGTTCAACTTACCGATATACTTGAAATTCAAGCTGATAATGTGACTATTTCATCATTAACCTTCCAGAATGTTGTCGGTACAGGGTTGCGTATTGGCCGAAATGTGCATTCGTATAATGTAACTGTTGCAAACTGTGATTTCAGATCCAACGCTGGACACGGTGTTTTCCTCGGTGATGACTCAGGATATTGCAGTATTATCAATTGTAATTTTTCCGATCATGTTGAAGATGATACACGTGGTATTCACATAGAAGGGTCGTCTAACAATATCATCGATTCTTGTTATCTTAATACTAACTACGGAGGAATTTATTTACTTGGTGACAGCCATCATAACATCCTCAGAGATTGTATAATACTGAATGGTGTGGGTGAAAATGGGGGAATTTATCTCATGGAAGATAACAGCGATAATTTTGCCCCACATAATAATTCAATACTGCGATGCCGGATAGCTAATATGGATTTTGGGAGAGGTATTATGTTTCATGATGAAACTACAAAAGGTCTTTGTGATAATAACATTGTAAGAGAGTGTATTATCAGTAATACTGCGTCTCATGGCGTTGAATTCAATTATGCAGAGACTGAGGGTTTTTATAATAACCAGATTTATTGGAATAATTTTGTTGATGTTAATGAAGATCGTTGTAATGGCTGTGATTGCGATGATAGAAGTGCCATAGATAAAACGAATAACACCTGGGATAACGGGTATCCTTCAGGGGGTAACTATTGGGATGATTATCTTGATTATTATTCGGGGGATTCTGATGGGGATGGTATTGGTGATGAGCCATACCGTGTTGATTGTCGCGAGCCTGCCGGTTCCCAGTCTTTTGATCATTATCCCTTTATTGAGCCATTGAATCTTAATCGAACGGGGTTACCCTATAGTATTATTGACTGGAATCCCTCTGGTGAATCTGTTATTCACGTGTTGGTTGATATACCGCGTAATAGTTCAAAATATATTTACCTATATTATGGTTTCAATGGAACAATTGATCAAAATGTGCATTATCGATCATTAGAGGACACATCTTTATTTTATGAGGGTTTCAATGATGCTTTATCAAATGTAACCTGGGGGTTATCTGATGATGCTATTAGTACTCATATGCAAGGGGATCCTGAGTGGTTGGGAAACGGTTGCCTTTATTTAACTGATGGACAGTATATTCTTGCTAATATGAGTTTTTCTGACCCAACTCCGGATTACTGGAAAACTGCAGATTGGATAAGTAAGGAAAATGGGTATATCGTTGAAGCTCGACTTAATCTTCGGACTGGTCATGGCAATATTATTATGTTTGGGGACTGGTTTGATTATGTTTTTAATAGTCCTCGCTCATTTGATTTTTCTTATTTTGTTTCTAGTGGTGTGTTTGGAACTACCTCAGAGGAGTACATGTTTTGGGGCCATATTGGTTCAGATACAGGTGGGGTCATGGATGCTTCTGTTGAACTGGACAACGCCACGGTTCCAGATTTGGATTATTGGGTAATCGCCCGATCGTATCTTTCAATAAATAATTCACTTAAACATACGGGAGGGGGGCATAATTACTATTGGTTTAGAAATGTGACTATTGATAGTTACCTATATGATGCAGAAACCCGCGCGTATTTAGGTCATGTTAGTTATAGTCATAGTCATTATACTCCCCTTTGTTGGCTGGAAAGAGACAGCACTGTATCAAATTTCAGATCTCTTTTGACCAATAACTCAGTAGGTGTTGGAGCGGGATTAATAGTAGATGGTGGATCAAATGATAATATTTCTATAGATTGGATAAGAGTATTAAAATCCTCAGGGTTAATCGAGCCAAAAGTTTCTTACGGTTCACCAGAGACACATCACTATGGTTTCTATGTTCAAAAGGAGAACCCTTCATACTCTGGTGCTTTTACTCGATCTAATGACACGGGATTTAATGAATCAAATCCATACCAGCCAGATAAAATAAATAGAGATTACATCATTCCTGACTCTGAAGCTCTTTTTGTAATTTCTGATCTGACACCCGGTACTTACACGTTTACATTAACCAGTGGTAATGCGAGTGGTTCAACACCTTCCTCTACTGTTAATGTTTTTTCAACTCGCAACAGATTTACTATCAATAATGAAAATGTTATTCAGGTTACTATACCTGGAACTAACGAAAAACGTTTTAAGAAAACATCATTTGTTTTCAGCATCCCTGAGACAGATAATGGCTGTGCACTCCAAATTCCCGGTGATTCACGTTTGGCTTATACTTCGTTAACTATTGAATGGGGGGGACATAGAGGTATTCAGGTTTCAGAAGTAGGAGAAATCCTGGATGTTGATATTCCTATCGAAAACATTGTACCATCTGCTGATGCTAATGGGCCGTATACCGGGAATCCAGGTGACACGATTAATTTTGATGGATCAAATAGCTATGATATCGATGGGTCAATTACATCATATTATTGGGATTTAAACGAGAGCGACGGCATTGAGGATGGAGATTGTTTAGAGGGTATCACCCCATCTAAAACTTACGCTGAGGTAGGGGAATATGTCGTAACCTTGACGGTGACAGATGATGATGGAGCAGTATCCCGTGATAATACCACAGTTACGATATCGGAACCGCCAGTTGATCAAAACTGGTGGGATGATAATTGGGATTATAGGAAACTAATCACGATCAACGCTGAAAAAGTAAGTAATTATCATACTAACTTCCCCATCTTGATATACACTAGTTCAGATGATAATCTGTCAGATAACGCTCAGATTGATGGTGATGACATTGTATTCACTGATAATTTAACAAACCCATCTGTTCTGGCATATGAGATAGAATTTTATGATAGTTCTAACGGTGAGTTGGCGGCATGGGTGAATATTCCTCAGCTTTCTTCAACTGTTGATACCAATATCTGGATGTATTATAGAAATAGTAAGGACCCGGATTGTTCCCAAGAGGATAAAACCCACGTCTGGAATTCACACTATACAGCAGTCTGGCATCATAACGAATCAGATTCATCACCAACTATAACTGACTCTACGAGTAATAGGAATCACGGAACACCTAATAAGCCGAACGCCTATACGAATATACAAGGTGTAGTTGCAAATGGCTCAGATTTCGACACAACTTACTACCTAGATTGCGGACAGAATCCAAGTTTAATATTTACTGAAGGTGGTAAAGACGAACCTTTTACTATCGAGGCCTGGCTTGATTTTTCAGAAATACCTGACCAACACATACTTGGCAGATGGAATTCGGGAAAATCAATAAGAGAATATTTGCTTTCAACTACTAGCACCGGGCAGTTAAATTTAACTGTTTTTGATGAAAAGAAGGGTGATTCAATTATCATTACATCAAACGGTCCTATTGTTAACACGGGTAACTATCAATATATCGTAGCAACATTTGACCCCAATGCAAAATCTCATTCTGCAAAACTCTATGTTGATGCAAGTCAGTTAGCTGCCACACAAACAACAGGTGGTAAATATGTTGGAATGCAGTCAACAGAAAGTTTTTTCTCAGTTGGATGCAGTCTCAATGACATAACGCCATTCAAACCATATAGCGGCTCAATGGATGAGGTCAGAATCTCAGATGTATCACGTGATAGCTGGTGGATCCAAACCACATATAACACAATACGTGATCCAAATAATTTTCTTTCATTCGGTACAGAGGAGGAACTGCAATCAGGTTAAATAACAAACGTACAAACAGAAATTTACTCTCCCATCAGCAGGGATCCATGATGGTATTAGAGGTTATACTATTTGCGACAATGGTGTTTCTTGCCTTGATTTTTCTGTATCAGCTCACACCGTCATCTACTCAACAAGATGAATACACTAATGAACTCAAAAACTGGGGAGATGACGCATTGTACAGTCTTTATAACGCACAAACCCCAAGCCCTTTTATTAACTATCCAGATTACCCACGACAAAAACTCGTGCATTACTTTGTATCAAATGATTACACCAGTCTTACCACGGATTTAGATTCCATTCTACCACCCACGGTACTATACAACATCTACCTCTCAAACGGTTCTCAGATGGCGTTTTGGTGTAACTCGTTTGCTGATAATACCACAGTTTTACCGGTTATTCACCCTGTAACCATCTGTCATTATTACATTACGATCGATAGTTGTTATCTGCAGGATTTCCCAGATTCGGCGAATGTGTACTTAAATAATGACCACTGTATTATACGGGATCTCTTCCCAGGATATACCGGGGAAACCTATGATGTTATCCTTGAAATGTGGTATAAATAACCAAATGAACGAATGTGACACTATGAAAAAAATAACTCATCGGCAGCATGTTGACGGAAGTACCCGTTTCCGCCGTTCAGATGACACGGGTCAGATGATTGTAATGATGGGTGTGTTACTCGTTATATCTATAGTGGTGTTAGGTTCATTAGCTGCTGAAATTGCTGATGTGGATGTAATTGTCTCTAATCAACGGTCAACGTCGTTGCTACAGCAATATCTGGTTATAGAGGAAGCATTTCATCGTTCATTGCAATATAATCTCACTTCAATACGGTTGTTGCAAGGGCAATATCGCACATTGTTTTTTGGCTCCATTCAGAATGTTACCCAAGCATTTAATAACACGCGCGATCGGTTTTTCATCTTCGCGTTACGTTACAATATGATCTTTAATGCAACATTGAATGATTACTGGTATTCTCATCCGGCAAATAACGGAGATGTCTACTATGTGGATGTCACGCTTGCTTTAACTGATGGGTTGACAAGCATCGAACGAGATGTACTATATACTGTACGAATCAGACCTGTTGTTGGTGATGAATCAGGGTTGTTATAGCGGTGTTTGATGAAATATGATAACGTGGAATTTACGATGTGCAGAGTAGCATATTGACAAAATGCATAGCTAAATTTAAATATACGTATTAATAAAGTATAACATAGAACATGTGGATATACCTCCCCATTATTCACATAACTTCGAGGAGAGACAGCATCTATGGTAAACATACGGAATTTAGGCAAAAATAATGCCGCAGTTGGAACTAAATTAGACGCAGCAATAGCATTTAGCCTCGTGGTAATCCTCATAACTGCATTTTGGGTCTCCGCACAAAACCTTTATACTCCTCAACTCACCGATGCACAATATTCAAACGAAATTCAACAAGTCTTCGAAACACTTTCATCAACCGCTGGACAAGCAACCGATGGCACCCCGGGTGTACCCTCTGATCCAAATCTTATAACTAAACTCGGACTTGCTATCAACAAACCGTGTGTATATGGATCAGCTGACATCGATCCATCAACCGGTGATATTTCAGAAGTGTTACGTCGTTATACCTATGGAGATTATACCTGGTCAGGCATGAACACATGCCTTGTTGGTGGCACAAAAATCGTCATGGCTGATGGAACAACGAAAAACATAGAAGATATCACTCTCGGAGACATTGTCAGATCCTATGATGAAACAACCCAACAAATCGTTGAAGGCACAGTCACCGATGTAACACAACATCCCGCTGAAGAAATGAGTAATTATTATATTGTGATAAATGATGAAATAAAACTAACTCCAAATCACCGATTATTTGTAGATAATGACTGGGTTTATGCACAGGATTTACATGTTGGAGATACTTTGTTTCATCCCTCAGAGGAAACACGTATAACCAGTATAAAACGAATTTATGAGAACGTTCCCACATATGATATCGAGGTTGAAGGATCACACAATTATTTTATTGCCACCAACTCACCGCAAGTTCCAAAACAAAAATTAAATAAAGCAGGCATTCTCGTGCATAATAACGAAGTACCACATAGACCATCTGTTGATCCACCAATGGATGTCTACACAAAATGCGATGACATACTAAATCTAAACACCAACCTTAGTTATACCTTCAACATGAAATCATATGACCCTGATGGAACCGAGATTTGGTACCAAGTTCTCTGGGGAGATGGCTCCTTTTCCCAAACTGATGTTGTCCCGGAAGGCACATGGATATCTCAAAATCACACCTATACTATACCTGGTGATTATTCATTAGAAGTATACGCCTGGGACACCCATCCATCAAGAAGCTTCGTACGTACAATACCCGTGCATGTAGAAAATTACACTTATGCCAGTTACACCTGGGAAGCAATGGATAATACCGGAACAAGTAGATGGGTCACTTTTAATTTAACAAACTGCCATTCACACCATATCCCTGAATGGCATTACGCAATTTATTGGGATCTAAATTATACGGGTACATTCGATACCACCTATTATGACTGGCAGGGCGCATATGGACCCGGTTCAGAACATGATATTGAGCTTTCTAACTATGGTGATAATCAAGTGGCCATGTATTTCTGGGTAGGAGGATGGAAAAATTGGCCACGGGAGTATTATAACTGTGATAGCAGATATATATACCTTAAAGAATTTAGTAATATTTTTGTGGATACTGTCAGTGTTTACTGGGATCAGCCACCAAATGCGAATTTCACCTGGGCTGATAATGATGGCGGCGGTCCGGGTATGGCAATAGATTTTGATGCAACAGTTTCAACTGATGATATCACCACCCGGGATCCAGCAACAGATGGTATCGTAAAAATCGAATGGGATTTTGATTACACTGGAACATTCAGTACCCCTGAGAGTAATGTTTATTCAAAAACAAAAGGAAACTTAGATGATGGTTGGCAGGTTCAATATCCTGGTCTCGGGCAAGAACAGGAATATGCAGTTGCGTTACGTGTCACTGATTATGCGGGACAAAGTGATATCTATTTTGTAAATAACGTGAGTGGTTCTTATGACACCGGGCAGGAAGCACAGTTTGTCTATTGGGATGCTGATGGGTATGGCGAGGATCAAAAAAACATAACAGTTAACGCTACCTCCTCAATTAAGGATGAGGATTATGATTGGGATATGGTTGCATGGGATTGGGATGCAAATGGTGCGTTAGATGATATAAGTAATTCACCACCGTTTTACTGGGAGATGACTCATGAGTTTAATTCAGGTACGTATCATGATATGGCGTTGCTTGTCTACACTACTCAACCATTCCCAAATTATGATTATAAATATGATACTGTATGCGCGCTCCCAGAACCCCAATTCACGTGGTATGATGCAGACGGTTATGGTCCAGGTACTACTATAGTTGTTGATCCTATTAATTCCTCTTATCCCGGGCAGGACTCATGGGGCCAGGACTTCGAGGATAGAGGTAGCCCCGATCCGGGGTTCGTATTATGGTTTGATGTTGATTGGTCTCCCCCATCTAATCCGAAACTCTGGCCTAATGCAATATCTGATGGAGATACGTGGTATAATAATTTCGTGAATAACTTATCATGGCCAACAGATAACTTTCAGCTTAATTTGAATACAATTGAACGTACTTACCCTGATACCAATCCACATAATTTTGCAATTATGTACAAAACAAACGGTGGAGATTTTTATATTGTAAACCACACCGTATGCGCAAGCTATGACCCGCTTCCCCATGCTGATTTCTTTGCAATAGATCCTGATCAATTCGACACAGAATGTAAAGTACATTTTAACGCAGCAGATTTCTCCTGGGATTACCGTAACCACACCGACCCAGATTATGCGCCATATGGACACAATGGGACCATAAAATATGAATGGATTATCGATTATCCAACTTATAACGAAAACGACCCACAGGGCGGTTATGATGAAGATCTTTTTCAATCTTTAATTGACAATGACCCCGAAGTCAAATATTACTGGCAAGAAGGAACCCTTGACGACTCGGGAAATCTCACCGATACTTTCATCTATGATTTCCAAGAAAATCAAACTCTTCACAATGTCGCATTTCGTGTAACCGGCGGGCCACCGCATGATCAAACCAATGGAACCGTCAGACAAGTTAAAGCAGGAAGAAGCGCGTATGCAACCTATGACTGGTATGACAAAGACGGCATCGGCCCCGATGCCATCATAAGCTTTAACGCAAGTGATTCAATCTTTTATGGCGGCGAAATAGGTGTATATTGGTGGGATTGGGACGGCAATGGTGCTTTAGATAACTTCACCTACCAACCATTAAATGAACATGACTACGGCGACTATAATAAACACACCACCGCGGTACTTGTCTGGCCAGTCACCGGAGGTTCTGGTAGTGGCTTTGATGCTTACAAAGTGTATAACTACTACTATGGTCAAGTTGAAGCATATCAACCAAGTTTCACCGGTGAAGATCACGACTACAGCGGACCAGGTACACGTATTGATTTCGACGCCAGCTCATCCATGAACTATATTCAAACATATAATATAGAGACCTGGAACATTAGCAAAGTAGAATGGGACTATGAATATACCCCTTCAGGTGTTTTCTCCGCGGACAATTGGACCTCAAAAACCGCAGGCAACTTCTCACTCACCTCATCATATGATTATGAAGACGATATAACACATATAGCGGCATTACGACTCGAAGACAATCACGGCACCCAATCAATGATTGTCTACCAGGAAGTACAAGCCAACGAGATGCCGCCATTCTCTGCTACCCTAGAATGGGAAGATGCAGACGGGGATGGACTGGGAACTGTCATCAACTTCCATGCACAAACCAATTTAACATTACAACAAGAGGAAATACTCAACATCACCTACTGCTGGGACTGGTACGCTGACAACAACCCAAGCGAACATGATTTTATAACAAACAATCGCAACGCCAGCTACGATTATGGCGATACTGATGAACACACGGTTAAACTCAAAGTCAAAGACGACTACGATCATCCCCCGGTATTCATCTACGCAGGCGTCCAAGCATCCAACTACCCCTCAGACGACCCCTGGCTCACCGATGGCAACGATACCTACTGGCACGGCTACCTCAGCTCAAAAGAACTCACACTCCCAGAGGATGAAAACCTGTATCTTGAATACCTACCAATCGAAGGCTCCCCAAATACCAAAGGATACATCATCTATAAAAGCCAAAGCTCACAACGCATTATCTTCGACTACAACGCAGTTTTCGAACATCTCAGAAACATGGACTACACCACCTTTATGCGTTCCCTCGGGCTTGATGCCCAAACCTACGGCATAGGGCTCACCTTTAGCTGTAACAACCCCGCCACAAATCAAAAACAAGTATTCAACTACGGCTTATCCCCCAACTACGAAACCCAACAAGCCATAGGCGAAACCATCACCCGGGAAGTCAATTACTTCAGAAAACCACTATACACGTCCCCCACAAACATCATTCACCCCAAAATGTACTCAGGCACTATCACTATCCGACTTATACAATTTTACACCCCACAAAACATACATCCACCCAATATCATCCAAAATGATAGCTACCCGATACCACCAGACGGTCAAACCAATGTACAAACCAGCCCCATCCTCCGAGTTAATGTTACTGACCCAGATGCTGGTGACACCCTTACGGTCTCATTCTACAACGCTTTAGACGACACCCTTCTCGGATCTATTAACCAAGTAACAGACACCACCGGAAACGGCACCGAAGTATCCTTACAACTAGCAAATCTTGCAGAAGAACGACGATACCACTGGTACATCACCGTCGATGATGGCATTTTCCAAACATCATCCCCAACGTGGACATTCATTACACAATCTTCATCCGGTATCCCTGACATGGATCTATAGATGACAAACCCTAACTATTTATATACCCTGTTTTATTCCACCCAGTATATGGCATTATGGCAAGGGCAATCCAAACGCAACAGCACCGGACGACGTATACGCTACCACCGAGGTAAACGCAAATTCGAAATCGGCAGAGAATCACATCTCTCAACCATCGGTAACCCAAAAACCAAACCCGTACGCACCAAAGGCAACAACCGAAAAACCAGGATACTCACCACCAACATCGCCTACGTCCTCGACCCAAAAACCGGGAAAACCACCAAAACCGAAATCGAAACCGTTATAGAAAACAGCGCAAACATCCATTACGTACGACGAAATATCATCAACAAAGGCGCAGTAGTCAACACAAAACTCGGAAAAGCACGCATTACCTCACGCCCGGGGCAACACGGCAGCATACAAGCAGTGTTACTTTCTTAAACACTTACCGTATTACCCTTTTTTAGATTCCAATGGTTACCAAAGATCAACACCACTACGTTATATACCCCATCTATTTTGATAAAAAACTATCACGTAAACAAGGCAGAAAAGTAGCAAAGAAACACGCAGTAGAGAAACCAACAGTAGATGCTATAACAAAAGCAGCAAAATCACTCCATCTCAACCCACAAAAAGAACAAGACACCCGGCATCCTGCTACTCATTTGAAACACAAAGGGCGCATCCTCGTTGATCAAAAAGAACCAAAAACTACACTATTACGACAAATCGCACAGCGATTATAGTCAATTTAATTATTAAACTAAACTTAATTAAGTTTATAACGTAATTAAATTAAAATTTAAAATTACAGGTTTAAATTATATTCTTCTTTAGTACAGTTGACAAGATTACAAGTTTGGGTAACTGAGTTATTTGTGTTATTAATAACAATTTTATTGCTAGATAATCTCTATCATTCGATACATTTATAAATTACATTCCTTTAAAAAAACATGGATGGATGCAGATACTATACGCGCAGCAATTTACACTAGAGTATCAACCGAAGACCAAGCAAAAGAAGGATTTTCCCTCAAAGCACAACTAGAACGACTTCGATCATACTGCACATCACGAGACTGGACCATAGCCGGAGAATACATCGACGACGGCTATTCCGGACGATATATCAAAAGACCTGCATACAAAAAAATGATGCGAGAAATGGGTTTATGGGACATGCTCCTTGTAATTAAAATGGATCGCATTCATAGAAACTCAAAAAACTTTATGTTGATGATGGAGGAACTAAACAAACACAATAAAAGCTTTACATCCATGACCGAATCACTAGATACATCTACTGCGATGGGACGCTTTGTAATGGATATAATTCAACGGATAGCACAATTAGAATCAGAACAAATTGGAGAACGCGTATACTTTGGCATGAAACAAAAAGCCAAGACAAATGCAGGAACTCTGGGGTTTAATATCCCGTACGGTTATGATTATTCGGATGGCACTCTCGTGATCAATTCTAATGAAAAAATGATTGTCGACAAAATATATTCCATGTATTTAGAGGGTAACAGTATGTCAAAAATCGCCAGCCACCTCAACGAACAAAACATTCCTACAAAACAAAAACGTACATGGGGATCAGAAACCATCTCTAAAATTCTCAAAAATCCGCTATATATCGGAAAATTTCATTGGGATAAATATGAACATGATAATATGTATCCATCTATCATTCCAGAAGAAACATTCAATGAAGTTCAGCAAAAAATAGCACAAAGACGAGACGTCACCAGGAAGAATAAATCGAAAAATACATGATACCTTGTTTTTTTGCGGTGAACTCCCTACTTTTCGTTGTAACTTTGGTGTTTTGAGCCAATTTCCCTACCAGATTAACAACATCATTATCTTTTCGTGCATGTAAAATTGAGAAATATAGTTATTGATCATAATTCATTGTTTTTTTTGTATACAGTTTCTATCAACTTCGGTCTACCGAAGTTGATGGTCTTCGTAGTAGATCGACGATATTATTTTGCTAACGGATAGAACTAATAATCATATTTATCAGGAATAGATTTAGATTAGATCAGTTTATTTCCTCTTACGAAAGTAAATGCTTGGCATTTATTTTGGATTTTTGTTAGCACTTTTTCTTTCTGCTGTATAGAATTTATCATGCTAGAATTAATCTAGCGTGCTATATTATATTACTTGTATCGAGTTAACAATAAACATAAAATTTTTGCGGTAATTTTGATACGTACATTTTTTGTGAAAAAATGAATACCAGATCGTGATATAGATAAACACGATAAATACTTTTAAATCTTAAAGGTTAATTAATTAAATAATTATTACAATAAAGTTTACAAAGTAAAAATTAATACTAAACATGAGCATACATTGTCAAAAATCTTAAAAAAATCATGCTGTTCGTGTTTTAATCAGTTTTTGGTAATGCCTGAATATCTCATTGTTTATGTTTTCCCAGTTCATTGGCTGACGTGCTTGTAGATCACCATACGCGGTGGTATCCCAGACTGATTTTTCATGGGTCATCCCGGTTTCTGTTCCATAATATATGATCGGAGGTTGTTGTTGAGCGAATTGGATTTCAGCTGCCCGTTTAAGTTTTTCACTATTGTTTTTACATTCAAAGAGAAACCGGTTCATATCATGATTATCGAGAAATGACGGCAGAACATATGATGCAGGATACTCTGTGTAGTGGGCGTGTAACTCTTCAGTGATATCAGCAAGTGAGATGTTTTGTTTCCATGCAAGGTTGTCTCGAATTATTTCTTGGAATCTGAAATCTAATACTCCATCAAGGATACCGATATATTCTTTAAGCAACGTATCTGAGGTGGCACCGGTAAGCCATTTACGGTATTTTCCGTTCATGTGTATTGTTTTAGTTCGGTGAATCTGATTCCTTTCATCCAGGCTTCCCCGATGAGCACTATGTGCGGATAGTCTTTTTTTAGTTCTCTTGTAAATATGTTCCAGAATTGATGTGCGGGACCTATGACATGATCCAATCGGTAGCCATCAAGACCAAGGTTGAGCCATTTTTTGGCGGCATTTAGTATGTGTTCTCGTGCGGGAGGATGCTTTAGGTTGATTTTTGGGAGTTCTTTTACACTCAGGAAGCAGCGGTATGTGTGTGGCCATCTGGTGAAATAAAACCAATGACGGTAGCTGCTGTGTTTATCAAATAGGGCTTGTTGAAAAAAAGGATGGTATATTGAGCAATGATTAGGTACAAAATCAGCGATGATATGCATGTTTTGGTGATGAACGGTGTCGATCAGTTTTTTGAGATCTTGTTCACTGCCAAAATGTGGGTCTACCTGGTTGAAGTCGGTTATGTGGTATCCATGGTATGCGCTGGTTTTGTAGAATGGTGAGATCCACAGCGTGTTGATTCCGAGTTTTTTGAGATAGGGGAGTTTGTTGAGGATGCCGTTAAGGTTTCCTCCGAGAAACACCGGTTGATTGGGGTTACCGTGGGGGTTGTAGCCGGCGAATCGGTCGATGAGTATATGGTAGATGATTGCGTGTTTAAACCAGTGAGGATGATGCATAGTACTAGTTGTTCGGTATTTGATTGGTGTTTTTTAGCGGTTTGTATGAATGTGTTAGTATGTCAAAAACTTGTCATGTATTTGTTAGAGGTTTATTTGTTAAGTTGATTGTTTAACTTGTTTTAATTTGTAATGCTGTACTGTTTATTCAAACAAAAGTTTTAATAGCCTTAATTTTTTACCCCGTCTAGCATATTTGAATCATTAGGGTTTGCTATGTATATTGTAATTGTTGGGGCTGGTGGCATAGGGAGACGGTTAACCGAGCTGGCCTTAAAAGAAGGTAACCATAACGTGATTGTGATCGATAAAGATCAAGCTGCATGTGAGGAGATTGCCCGTCGGTATGATGCTGTGGCTATTAATGCTGATGCTACACTGGAGGAGACCTTGGATGAGTCTGAGGTGAAAAAAGCTGATGTATTGGTGGCTACCACCAATGATGATGCGATTAATCTTATGGTGGTGAGTCTGGCGAAAAATAAGGGTGTGAAGCATCTGGTTTCCGTGGTGAATCAGGATGAAAGTAAACCGATGTATATGGAAAAAGGCGTGAAAATGGTGAAAAACCCGGATGTGGTGATGGCTGAGCATCTGTATAAATCTATTAAACATCCAACGGTAGAAGAATACATGAAGGTAGGTGAGTACGCGGAGATATTTCGTATTCCGGTTTCTCAGGAGTCACATTTGTCTGGGAGGATTATCAAAAAAATCGGGCTTCCGAAGAAAAGTTTGATTGTGGCTATTGAACGTGATTCTAAGTTTATTATTCCTACGGATGATGTGGAGTTGTTTGCGGGTGATAAGGTAACGGTGTTATCACATAAGGATCAGGTGGATAAGGTAGCGAAATTGTTCGCAGGTGTATAACCCACGGTGTAGTTTTTCTTGCTTCTCTTTGTAGTTGTTTTTACGAAATATTTAAATAGGTACTAAATACTAATTATTATTAATATAAATGCGGAGGTATAATATGCGAAATAGTTTAACAACATTAATAGTAGTTTTAAGTATTATAACTGGTGGGCTGGGTATCGGTGTCACCGCAGAGGTGAACACGGATGACTGTCTGCGTGAGACCGTGGAATTCTCAAATGTACAGATCACTGAACACAATGGATATAGTGACGTGTCTCTACCTGAGGAAACCGCGAAAACCATGCACACTGGAGCACCGGTGTTACCGGTGGTCTCGAAAGTCTACACGTTTCCTATTGGTACAGAGATAACCGGTATCACCTGTGAGTTTACAGATCCAACCGAAATCAGCCTAACCGCGAAGATAACCCCGGCACCTCAGGCTGCGCCATTACTTCCACAGTTACAGCAGCAGATAACTAGGGTATCAGAAGATGAAGAGATTTACAAATCAGATGACATCTACCCGGATACACACTATAGCACACATATCGGCACCGGTTTAGACAACGACAACGGACATGTGATATATGTAACCGTCCGCTGTCATCCACTGCGCTATCAGCCGAATTCTAATAAACTAATCTTTCATCAGAAAACGCATATACAAATAGATTTCAAACAACCAAAAACCAGGCTTAACACGCCATTAGAATACGATCTAGCAGTTATAGCGCCGAGTAAATTTGTTGGTAATCTCATGCCACTTGTGGAACATAAAAACAGACATGGGATAGAAACCATACTCGTGTCAACCGAAGAAATCTATGGCAATTACACCGGTCGGGATAAACCCGAGCAGATCAAATATTTTATAAAAGATGCTATAGAAACCTATGGGATCACCTATGTACTCCTTGTAGGTGGACGCATCGGGCAGTCACAACGATGGTACATCCCCGAACGAGTCACCCATAATGATGACGGCTGGGAAGGCGGATATGCCAGTGACCTCTACTACGCAGATATATACAAAATGGAAGGAAACCAACGCGTATTCGAAGATTGGGATAGCAATGAAAACGACGTGTTTGCTGAATGGTCTACAATGATCGGTCAGGGTGATGTCATGGATTACTACCCGGATGTATACGTGGGACGACTCGCCTGCAGATACAACTACGAAGTACGCAACGTGGTCAACAAAATCATCTACTACGAAAGCGGTAACTGCCTGCCGAAATGGTACAAACGCATGATACTCGTCGGCGGGGACACATTTCCAAACAATGACCCCTGGTACGAAGGCGAACTAGAAACCGCACTCGGCGGCTCATACATTGAACCACATGGATTCAAAATCATCAAACTCTGGACATCAGACGGCAGCTTCAACAGCACCGATGATGTCACCAGCACCATCAGTGAAGGCGCAGGATTCGTCTATTTCGCCGGTCACGGCAACCCATCAACCTGGTCAACCCATCCACCCAACAACAAAAGCCAATGGATCGATGGGCTCCCACTCCGAAACATGCGAAAACTACGCAACCGCAACAAATACCCCGTCGTGGTCGTAGGCGGCTGCCATAACGCACAATTCAATGTCACCATGACCAACATCATCCACGACTGGATAACATACGTTAAACAATACATCCAAGAAGAAGGCCTCATCAAAGGCCTCATCAACGGCACACTCTACTACTGGGGACTCCGATTCTACTTCATGGAATGGGTACCAGAATCCTGGAGCTGGTGGCTCGCCAGTAAACCCAAAGGCGGATCAATCGCCACCATCGGTATGACCAGCCTCGGATACGGTTACATCGGCAACCATACCACCGAAGGACTCGGCGGCTGGATCGACTCACGATTCTTCCACGCCATAGGCATGCAAGCCGCACCAAAACTAGGTGCTGCACACAGCCAAGCAATCACCGACTACATCAACATCATCGGCAACGTCAACAAAGATCAAATCGACCGAAAAACCATTGAAGCCTGGTGCCTCCTAGGAGACCCAAGCCTAGTATTTGGTGGCTACTCAGAATAAAAAAAAAACAAACCCAACACCACCATCTTTTATTTTTTTTCTTCCTCATCTTTTTTACTAACTACATTATCATCCTTATCATCCACAGCATCCTCTGAATCCAACTCTCCAGAACCCACGTGTTGTTTATGCACATATTGCCATATCTCAGCGATCACCCCAGTAGCAACCAACGTGAACCCTAAAATAAGCACCGGCACCATCACATTCTCCAAAATCGTGACATCAATCACAAACAACACCCCAAACGAGGCCATCATAATCCCTGAAAACAACTGCAGAAGCCGACCCTGCCACTGACTCATCTTCCGTTTCCCCAACGTAAAAATAAAAAACAACACAATCACAATCATAGGAATAACATAAATAACATTATACATCACCAAGTACATATACGTTTGAAACACAGGTAACTCAGCTAACGCCACCCGAGATAAAAACAACGTCGGCATCGTCAAACTACACACCAACTCATACGAATTCACCAACACCGCCAGCACCACCGTTCCCAGCAACACACCCGAAATACGATTATGCTTCAACAAACCCCGCATACGCTTGTAAATATTCGGTTTCTTCGACTCAGGAATACTAATAGACACACCCTTCTTATGAAAAAAGAAATCCTTAATATTAATCCCACCCAACACCAAGGCGATACCACCCACGACAACACCGGTGATCCCTGCTTCAACCGTCAACTGCACCGCCTGCAACATCAACACCATAAACACAAAATACAACACCGCAGAAAACACAATAAAAACCGATCCAATCAACAACATCCGCTTCCGAGACCGTGCATACAACAACATATTCAACAAAAACACCAAAATAAAAAACACACACGGATTAAAACTATCCACACCCGCCAGAATAACCGTTAACACCGGCAACGACAACTCATTAAGATCAATACGCACCTCCCATACAAACACATCAAACTCAATAACATCCTTGTCAACCACCATCCCGTTAACAATACGTTCAACATTAGACATATTAATACTCTGATACGGCAGAATCTCCACCATCTCACCACGAGAAATCACCGCAAACGGATACCCAATAATACTCCCCGTAGAATTCCGATACACCGCCTTATAATGCTCATACTCAGACAAATACTCATCATACTGCTTCAACACCACCACAACATCATCATACTCCGCCTCAACTTCATCAAACAAAGGCAGCAGATCCAAACATGACCCACAGTTTTCATTATAAAAATACTCAACAAGAATCTGCTCATCAGCACACACCGGCTGACATACCATCTGCATCATAAACAACAGCAGTAACCCAAGCAGCAGATAACGCATTACATTTCTCATAGAGGCCGCCTCACAATTGTTAAGAGCGATTTACCAGCTATTTTACTTTTTCTATATAACTGTTTCTCACACGCCAGCTATGAGATTTACATCATTTAAGAACACGCTACTTTTTATGTGTTAATACATGATTACAGTTACTTTTCATTAAATCTTACATCAAAATACCATCAAAAACATAAAAATTCCTACAATACTAATAAATTTAATTTATTTTTATCATTTTGAAGGAATTTTTAATGAAAGGGCTTTAAGTTCGATTAAATAAATACACTAAACAAGAATGGAATGATATGTGAAAACTATGGCCAGAAACATAAAAATATCAACAAATTATTTAAATAGCAATATTTATAAAATCGTAACATATTTGTTAACAAACAAAACATCATCTTATGGGGAGGTCATATGAAGATAATATATCAACACAAAACAATTTTCGTTGTGTTAATAACAATAATATTGATAGCGAGTGGATCTGGGAGTATTTTTGAAGCTGCAATTAGCGAAAATATCGACCAGGCATGTAGACATAATAAAAACTATGATGGTTTAGCAATGCCCAATACTACGGAACATCAATCATTTTTTACCTCTGAAGAAAATACAATGCACAAAGATGTTACCACTGAATATCTATCTATGATTACATCTGAGGAAGTAACAGTTTTAGATGATGGTACAGCTCATTTGTCAATCATTATGCATATTACATCAGAGAGCTTGGTCAACCTATATTTAGACTCTTTCGGAATAACAACTCATAAATCTAATTCTGAAATTGATATGGAAATTCCCCGCTATACCACACGTATCGTTGAAATTGAACGGGATGGAAATATCACTTTGAAAGAAAATAGGGTGCCTGTCAGAGAAAAATTTTACGAGGGAATCAGAGAGGAACAGAAATACTTATTTGGTTTTCATATAACTCACTTTTATAGTTCCCAAGTTATGTCTTGTCATCCGTGGGATAATTTAACAATACAGGTGGAGGCATCTGCTGTTCCATTTATTTCTAAATCTGTCAGAACAGGCTCAGATGTAACATTAACTATGCAAGGTCCCCCTGAAAAACCTCTAAACGATTTTGTTTATGCCCAAATGGATATTTCTCGTGCGTTATTATTCTCAATTGATACTATTGATATGTATCAGAAATCATGGAGTGTAGATATACACCTCTCTGAGGATTCAACAATTGTTAATGCACAGGGCCGTACGGGAAGTTTTGAATTTGGTGGGGGTACCAGTATACAATCGAGTGTTGTGCAAAAATCTGATACACTTATTTGTGTAAACGAACGGTGGACTATTTCAGAAAATCCTTTTCAGCGAGATTCTTTTGATTTTAATAATACTTTTTCAGTTAAGTATTCAGTACCATGTCAAAGAACATTACAGTATAATTCATATTCGTATAATTTTGATCATGATTCTTTTGAAGAATACGCATGGGATCCTGTAGAGCTTAACTGGGATGTGATAAACTGGAGTGATACCGTAGAGTATCATGGTGTTGATATAACATATGATATCAATGTAAATTTATATCTGACGTTAGCAGGTTTTCTCCACGTTGACCTTGGAGAAACAGAGGTATGGGCTCATGCGAATGTAACTGCGGGTTTGAATGTTTCAGCGTATATTAGTGGTGACTGGGAGCATACGTTTAAACTTGATCTGGGTGTGTTTAAAACTAAATGCTATAACTGGCGAGGTGGTCAAGCTGTTGTGGTAAGCCCAGTAATTGAGCCTGTGGTTAAACTAGATGTAAGTGTGCATGGTGAGATATTAGTGTATATTAATCCTGAGGCAAATTTTTGGTTTGAGGCAGGTGGAGATCTAGATTTTCAACCATTGTGGCCACCGGTTACCTTTCAACCAAAGTTCGAGCATGGGACAGGTGGTTCTTTTGAATATGATCTACATGTTGGAGCCGAGGTTACGGTGCGACCTGCGCTTGGTTTTGCGTTCAGTGTATTGGTGTTTGAGGCTATCGGACCGCGGGTAACACCTGAACTTTTTTTAGAGGCAACATTAGGTGCAAGTACCACTAATGGTATATACTGGCATGCAATGCTAGGTTTTGATTTGCTTGTCGGCATCCAGTTCACACGTTTTTTAAGTTGGGATTGGCCGGATCCAATACTTGAAATTCCGATAAAAGAATGGGATAGCGCCGATTTTGATGATTCAAGCCCCACAAACCCTGATATTGAGCCACCTGACTTTGTACCGCCCATTACAACTTTGAAGATGCTGCCAAAGTCTAATGGGTGGACGGGACGGTATACTCGTTTTTGGTTTGAGGTGGTTGACCCGGGTGCTGATGCATCTGGTTTGAAGGAAACATGGTTTAAAATACCTGCATCCCAATATGGTGCTGTCTGGCAGCAATTTCATTATTTATTGAACTATACTCTTGGCATACATCCTGACGTTAAACCTGGGTTATACTGGTATACTATTTTTTATAAAAGCATTGATAATAATAGTAACGTTGAGGCTGAACATTGCGACTTAGTTAACGTAGATCTTATACCACCTGCATCTGATATCTCTGTTGGAGAACCATCTAGTGGCAATTATATTACTAAATCTACTCCAATTACATTAACTGCTACTGATGTGGGAACTGGAGAATGGATGATTTTCTACAGAATTTGGCATGATGGTGAGTGTGGTGATTGGGAAAATGCTAATTATTCTGATTACTCTAACCCTGTTGTGTTTAATTTTGAGGAGGATGGCGATTATTATCTTGAATGGTTTGCAATTGATAGTGTGTGGAATACCGAGCGTGAACATTCCAGAACGTTCCATGTTCAAGGAACCGAGACGTATCTTGTAGCAGATGCAAATGGACCTTATTATGTGGGCCCTAGTGAATCTGTGTTGTTGGACGCTTCTGGGAGTTATCCTTCTAATATTATTACTGGTTACCGATGGGATTTTAATGATGATAACGAATGGGATACGGGATGGCGGAGTTCCGATACCATTTCCCATTATTACGGAAGTGAGGGCATGTATACTGTTAGACTTCAGGTGAAAGATGATACTGGCCAGTATAGTTCTGATCGGACTACTGTTTTTGTTGGTGTTAACTGGCAAATAGATTATCTTACTGCTTCTGACGGATGGGTTGGTCCATATAGTTCATTGAAAATTGATTCAAATGATAATATTCATATAGCATATGGTAGTGCTTACGATGGTTGGCTGAGATATAAAAAATGGGACGGAAGCCAGTGGGATACCAAGAAAGTTGGACCTGGTGAATTTCCAGCGATAAATTATGGTGCTTTATCCATGGATCTTGATTCAAATGATATCCCATATATTGCGTATATTGAGGATTATTGCTGGGATTATATTACTTTTACATATTGGACTGGATCATCGTGGGAATGGGAAGATTTTACAGGTGATTCTTGGGTAGAATTTGTATCCCTCGCCATTGATTCCTATGATACTCCACATTTATGTTACGTTTCAAACACTGCATATCCTAACGATCATAAACTAAAATATGCAAAATGGAATGGACCTTATGATTGGGATATAACAACTATAGATACTGGAGCAGATTTTGCCTGGACCTCTATTGCGATTGATTCAAATAACAAACCACATATCAGTTATTTCAAGGGAGATACGTATGGAGATAATGGCGCTTTAAAATATGCAAAGTATACCGGATCATCCTGGAGTAAAGAAATAGTAGCTTCTACAAACGACCATGATATTGGACGTGATACGTCTATAGCAATTGATTCAAATGATAAACCTCATATTAGCTATGTAGAATATAAGTACAATGCTCAGGGAGATCTGGAATACCATTACGTAAAACATGCTTATAAAAATTCAAATTGGGACACTGAAATCATTGACACAAATAGTGGTGGTCAAACATCGATGGCTATCGATGGAACTGATATATATGTAACCTATACAAGTTCAGGTAATTTAAGATATGCTGTAAAACAAGGAGCTTCATGGACTAAAGAAACAGTTGATTCACAAGGAAATATTGGAGTTTATTCTTCAATTGATTTAGATTCAAATAAAATACCTCATATCAGTTATTTTGAATGGAATGAAAATTATAAGGCTATAAGATACGCAACATTAGGTTCAGGTACGAATTCCTACCCCTGCCCTTATGCGTATAATGACGCTCAATCTGGTAGAGGAAAGTATCAAGGGAAAGCTGATCAGCCAATAACATTTGATGCAGTTGGATCCTTTGATTTTGATGGAGCCATTACTTATTATAGATGGGACTGGACAAACGATGGAACCTGGGATACCGGTTGGTTATCTTTTCCTCTGATGAATCATAGCTATCCAATTAGTGGTTCTTATACAGTCAAGGTTGAAGTAAAAGATGAAGATGGCGGTACTTCAAGTGATACTGCTACCGTAACCATCAGTAATTCTGTTCCTTATCCCCCTGGCAATCCTTCACCATTTACCGGTATGTCAGGTATAGATTTGGACACTATTTTATCTTGGAGTTGCGGGGATCCAGATGACGAGGATACTGTTACCTATGATATTTATTTTGATACAGATCCAAATCCCTCCTATATTGCTACTATCAATGCAGCAGGTGATCAAATACTGGTTAATTGGGATCCCGGTTTATTAGAGTATGACACTACGTACTATTGGAAAATTGTAGCTGAAGATAATAATGGGGAAACCACATCTAGCCCCATCTGGTATTTTCAGACGGAACAAATGAATACTCCGCCAGATGCTCCATCAGATCCTTCTCCAGTTGATGAATCAGCATCAATAAGTGTGAATACTGCCTTATCATGGGAGGGCGGAGACTCAGATAGCTTTGATGCAGTGACTTATGATATCTATTTTGGGACAGATACCACTCCAGTCTATGTTACTACTATTGGCCCGTTTCTAGCAGGGCAGACAACGATAACGTGGACCCCAGAATCAATAGATCATGAAACAACGTATTATTGGAAAATTGTGTCAAAAGATAGCTATAATGAATCTGTTAGCAGCCCTGAGATATGGTCTTTTACGACAAAGGCAAACGAACCACCCTATGAACCCTCAAATCCTAATCCAGAGAATAACGCAGTGGATATCCGTTTTGATACGTTATTAACCTGGGCGGGAGGTGATCCTGATAATGATCCATTGACGTATGAGGTATACTTTGGAACTAGTAATCCCCCACCATATACCACAACTGTTAATGAAGAAGTGTATGATCCTGGATTGCTGGACTTTGACACAACATATTATTGGCAGATTGTTGCATGGGATCATTATAATGAATTTACGGCTAGTCCAACCTGGTGTTTTACTACCAATGCCAACCATCCACCAGTGCTTTCACTTTATGATGATTGGCCGGATGGAGTTCATCCAAATATTGGGAATGTAAATACAACGTATACGTTTAAAATACAATATTTTGATTTTGAAGGAAGTAGCCCTGCGGTGAAACAAGTGCTTATCGATGAGGTAGGGTATAATATGTCAGGGGTGGGTTCTAATTCAGTTTATAGTTGTAATGTAAATGGTAATGAACTAGGTGGAGGCACACATTATTATCATTTCTATTTTGAAGATACTCATGGAGGAATCACAGTTTTTCCAGATGTTACTGAATGGGAATTTGTGGTTAATCAACCTCCAAATGCGCCCACAGATCCTGTGCCTATGGATGGCTCAATCGATATCCCCTTAAATCCAATATTATCTGTCAACGTATCTGATCCACAAAATGACGATCTGAATGTGAGTTTCTATGGCCGTGAATTACGACATTTTGAAATCCATTCAGAGTCTGAATGGAGTACGGGTTTTTTTGATGATACAAAAACTGATGGATTTGGTAGCTTGGTTCTTGCTCAAAGTATGGTACAGTTTGGTGATGGACAAGATGGTGATGAGATTATCTTGCCGGGAGATCCCCCGTTGGAACAAGACATGAATTATAGGAATCTCACAGTATTATCCGGTGCATTTCTTGATACCGCTGGACATACCGTTAGAATATCAGGAACATTAACAAATTATGGTACAATAACTGATAATCACTCTGGTGGAGAGGGCGGTAATGGTGGTGCTGGTGGTGCAGGTCAGGATCCAGTGGGGCAGGAAGGAGGACCGACATCTGTTCCAGAGGATGGTAACCAGGGGTCAGCTGGAACTGGTCGTGGCGGCGATGGTGGTGCTGGTGGTGCGGGTGGTGGCGGATCAAAAGCCATCCCATTCAATCATCCATTATGGCCAGATATTGATTGCAACGGTGGAAACGGTGGAAACGGCGGTGCAGGTGGTAAAGGCGGTGGAGATGTCACCATATATGCCTATACACTTGATAATCATGGTGTCATTCACGCTGATGGATTCGATGGTGCTAAAGGAGCTGATGGAGATACAGGTTTTGATGAAGGATATTATCACTGGACGCCCCCTGGACACCCGTTTATAGACTGTGATCTAGCCGGCGGCGGAGGCGGCGGAGGCGATGGCGGTGATGGTGGTGACGCTGGTTTTGTTACCATAGTGTATTCTGAACTAATGAATCTCAATGAAGAATATATCCACACCCACGGTGGCATTGGAGGCGAACACGGTGATGGAGCCATAGGACAACACTGTGATTATGCTGATTATTCAGGGTATGACTGGTACTGGTACAATGGAGGTGATGGATATGGTTCCGGAATCTACGGCGACGGAGGCAATGGCTGTTATGACGAAAATGAGTATAGTGGTTCCGGTGAAGACGGAAGAGACGGCTCTGATGGTATAACCAGAGAACCAATTATAACTCAACCCCCTCCAGAATACACCCTCATAGGGTATTATTATACAACAATAACCACTGACGAACCAGTCGACTGGACAAGCTCAACATTAGATACAATAACTCCGCCGGGTACACAAGTATCAGTTGAATACAATGGATACTCTAGCATTGAAGAAGTCCCTGATTCCACCGAATTGGAAATAAAAATCACGCTTGAGACCGATGATAACACGGTTACACCGACTGTGCATTCTATATGCATAGGATATCTCGAAACTATCTTAATTGACACTGACCTAGAGGTCCCCAGTGGAGAACGTGCCACCTGCAGTTGGGATAACTTAGAACCATTTACCACCTATGGGTGGTATATGAAATCCTGTGACGGAGAATATACTACGCAATCAAATACCTGGAGTTTTACCACCGGATCTGGCACAATAAAATGTGGTGATGCTAATGATGATGGTGCAATTAATGTGAGTGATGCGGTGTTTGTTATTAACTATGTGTTTATCCCTGATGCTGCTGCTCCAGAGCCGGTTTGTGTTGCTGATGCTAATGGTGATGGTGCAATTAATGTGAGTGATGCGGTGTGGATTATCAACTATGTGTTTCTTGGTGGACCACTGCCAGTTGAGTATTGTTGCGAGGGACGTAATATCTAGTCATATCAATGAAGTAGCTGTTTACTTTCATTTCTTCTCTTATTCCTTTTATTATCTGTTATGATGCTAAGCTTTATATCACA
>CAZRMY010000009.1:0-16556 GCA_964601295.1 uncultured Thermoplasmatales archaeon
AAACCAAAAGGTTTTGTTTATCAACCTGGGCAATATCTTTTTATTCGTTTTCCACGTTTTGAGGGTTATAAAGAATTATTTCCTTTTTCAATATCAAGTGATCCGTCACAACAAAACTTGAGAATATCTATTAAGAGAAGTGGTGATTTTACATCTTTAAAAATCCCACAAGTACAAAAGGGAGATAAAGCAATAATAATGGGGCCATATGGGAAATTTGGAGAGAGTTATTTAAAACATAATAAAGATATGCTCTGGATTGCAGGCGGTATTGGAATAACTCCTTTTCTTTCATTAGCAAAACATGAATCAAATTATCCATCTGGTAGAAAAATAATACTAATTTGGGCAATAAAAGATAAGTGTACTGCTTTTCATGATAAAGAATTAGTCGCTGAGATGAAGAAAAATAAGAATTTCGAATATGTTGCTTGGTTTTCAAGTAAGAAAGGTAGATTAACTATTAATGAAGTTGAAAAGATAATAAAAAATAAAATGCAACTGAAAAATATCAAGATTCTTATGTGTGGACCACCACCTATGATATATAATTTATCAAGAGGATTTCGAAAGATGGGAGTTACATATCATAATATAGTATTTGAAGATTTTAATATGTTAGATTAGTAGATTATTATTTACTTTTATGAAGTTAAATATGAAATCCTATGAATATCTGGATGAATACTAAATATAAGTAAATCAGTTAGCAGTTTTGAAGCAAATTATGTTACCGGTGAAACAGAGTCGAGTTCTGTTCCCGTACTTCATTTTTAGGACGATAATTTTACTGCAGGTACGTTTTGTGCAATTTGACATTTTAACGTGTTAGGTTTAAATATGATAAATTAGAAAAGTATAACATTAGAAATTGAGTTTGAAGGTGGATTTGAGATGGAACAAAAATTGCTTAGAAAAATCCATGCAATAGGGATAATCACGTTACTTATAGTGATATGTTTGCTTCCAATTAGTAGTGGTTATATTATAGAAGCTAGTACTACTATTGAAGAAACAAGTGAACTAACAAAAGATGTATCACGTGTCGGAGAGGTTGAGAGTTCAGTGCCTGATGACTCAGAGGACAATTCACATGATGAGCTCAGTGAGGAGCAGGTTCCACCGAAATCTGTATCTGAAGATCAACTTGTTGAAGGAGATGAACAATTAGAAGTAGATTCTTCAGGGACGTCTGCTGTGGAAATTGAGTCAGATCTTTGTGTAATTAGAGGACCACTGGAGGAAGGTATCTATTTGAAACGAGAGGAGCTCTCTGAGGATTTAATGCTTGAGGAACCAAACGGGTATTATCTTGTGAAATTTATAGGGGAAATTCAACCAGATTGGTTACAGCAACTTGAGGATATGGGAGCATTAGTGTTAAATTATGTTCCTGAGTATTCTTATGTTGTGTATACTACTGAAGAAATTATGACAACTGTACGTAATTGTGATTTTTATCTGTGGGATGGGTTATATCATCCAGGGTATAGACTGGATGAGGGGTTAGACCCATATCTTAATCAAGAAGAGGTTGACTTGTCGGTAGAGCTGCAATATTTTGCTCATGAGGGTGCTGATGAGTTGATAGCGTTAGCACAGAGTTTAGGTAGAACTATAGTTGAACATGAACCTTCGACTTGTACTCTTCGTATGAACATTAAATCTCAGGATTTGAATGAGTTCATTAACATGGAATCGTTATCTTGGATACAGCAGCAAGGCGAGAAAATAGTATGTATGAATAATGTAAGAGAATACACGGGGATTGATTTCGTTTTTAATGATTATGGATATGATGGGACCGGTATTATCGGTATGGTACGGGATGATGGATTAGATGAGAATCATCTTGATTATAAGAATAGAATAATACATGTTGGAGGACCTGTGGAAGATCGTGCGCATGGTACGGTTATGACGGGTATTATTGGTTCTTCAGGGGAGCATAGTGCTGAAGCACGAGGTGTATTGCCTAATTCTGAGATAATGTTTTATCACTGGAGTATTGATAGGATGCCCTCTATGCTGGATTTGTTTAATGCCGGCGGGGTGTTTCAATGTAATGGTTGGGTGCAGGGGTATCCTACTGCTGAATATAATCAATATTCGCAGAAATGTGATCAAGCCGTATTTTATTATGATCGTACTAGTTTATGGGCTGCAGGGAACGCCGGGAACCAGGGAGCTGGCACGTTATATCCTGATGGTGTAGCAAAAAATGTTATCACAGTTGGCGGTATTAATACGTATAATGATGATGACAGGAATAATGATGCGTTTGAGCCAATAGAGAATCAGGGTCTTTTTAGTCAAGGGCCTGCTGATGACGGGCGGATAAAACCTGATGTAATTGGACCGGGTGATAATGTGAATGCGCCTGACAGTGTTGATGGAGACTGGGAAAATGGCTATCGAATTGGTAATTATGTGACGTATAATGGTGATGATAAATTTGGTGGTACTAGTGCAGCTACCGCGGTGGTCTCAGGCATGTCAGGGTTGATCTATGAGATGTATCAGGATAACATGTTTGGTAATAACCCAAAGGGTGATCTGCCGCATGCGTCGACAGTGAAATCCTTGCTTATTGCAGATGCGTATCAGTATGATTTTTCTGTAGCAGATAGATTTCAACAGGGGTGGGGTATGCCTGATCTGGAAAATACCCATACCATTGGTACGAGTCATTTTATTGTAGATGAGAATTATGCTTTGCAGACTGGTGAGAAGAAACAGTTTGTTTTCACGCCTGATGATTATGAAGGACCTGAAAATATTCCGCTTAAAATATCATTGGTATGGACTGATCCTCCTGCTTCCACTAGTGCCGCTATTCAACTGGTGAATAATCTTGATTTAAAGGTGACTGCTCCAGATGGGACTGTTTACTGGGGTAACTATGGGTTAGAAGAGGGGAAATGGTCACAATCTCATGGTAATGCTGATATCTTGAATAATGTGGAAAATGTGTTTATTCAAAGTCCACAGTATAAGGAAGCATATCTTATTGAGGTTATAGCTGCAAATATCGCCCAGGATGGTCATTTGGAGACAGCAGGTGTTTATGATCAGGATTTTGCGTTAGTCGCAACAAAAGGCTCTGGTCATAAGTTAGCTTGTGGTGATGCTGATGGCGATGGTACTATTAATATTTCTGATGTGGTGTATTTGATTAATTATATTTTCGGTGGTGGACCTGCTCCGAAACCGCTTTGTGCTGGTGAAGTAGATGGTGATGATTGTATTAATATTTCCGATGTAGTCTATCTAATAAATTATATTTTTGGTGGAGGGCCTGAGCCAGTGCCAACCTGTTGTGAATAGGTCGAAATCTGTTTATTATCTAAAAGTAGTTTTGTTTTTATTATTTCTTTTTTTCACCTGATTTTTTTTCTTCTGTGTAAATATATCCTGCTTTGAACAGTATTAATATGAGGATTATTGATGCTATGATGATGACGGCGAGTATTACTTGCCAGGGTATTTCTATGGATTCGTATTGCCCTACTTTTTTGATTTGTCCGCCGGCGATGGCAAATGTGGAAAAGCTGGTGGTGTTTGCTTGGAAGTACACATAGGTTTCGTTGTCGATGGTGAGCACGGTGGTATTGAGTTTTATCCAGGTAGTGTTATGGTATTTGAGCATGGTGATGTTGTTGGTGGTGAAGTTGTTGAGGTTCAGCCATGTTTTTGCTACTTCGAATTTGAAAACTGCTGATTGTATACTGGTATCGTCGATGTTTTCGTCATCTGCGGTGAGTGTTACGTCAAGGTATTTGTATATGAGGTAGTTTGGTGGTGGGGGAATGGTTTTGTCTGGTTTTTCGACATGGGCTACCGTGATAACCACGTTGTTGAGATTGTTTTGTGGTGTGATGGTGATTGTGTGTAACCCTGTAGTTTGGGTGTTTGTCAGGGGTATTGTGTTGGTGGTGTTCTGTGTGATGTTGCCTATAGTGTTGGTTTCTACTGAGGGGCTTGAGTGTAAGGTGAACATCCATTGTTTTGTAGCTGTGTTTCCATGTATGTCTGGGACGTGGAGGTATATGGTATAATTGTCTGGTGTGAGGTTATATGGTGGAGTGTATTTGATATAGTTTGGAGTTTTGATGGTGATGTTAGTGATATTTTGGTTGTTGAGTGTGAGTCTGATGTTGGTGGTGTTGATTCCGCTGGGATCGGTGTAGGTTGCTTTGATGGGCTGTCTAGGGTTGTAGATGATTGAATGATTTTGTGGGGTGATAATGGTGATGGTTGGTGGTGTGGTATCAGGTATGGTAAACTGTTTTGTTTCGGAGGTGGTGGTTTGATTTGCTGAATCTGTTGCGTTAATCCAGTAGTATATGGTGGTTCCCTCGGGGAAAGGACCTATTTGTTTTGTGTAGGAGTTGTTTGATTGTAGGATCATGGGTGATTGGTGTTTGTTATTATCATCCCAGATGAGAATAACAGTGTCTAGCGGATCATCATCAGTGATATTAGCGGTTATGGTTACCATGTCTGTGGCATGGGGAGAGTATGGTAGGTGGGTGAGATCAGTAATGGTTGGTGGGCTGTCAGGGGTTTGTGGAGGTGGTGATGAGCCTTGTGGTGTGGTTTGTTGCACGGTTCTAAATTGGTATGTTTGGTTGTTCCATGCGGTGCCATCGGTTACGTTAACCCACCAGGTGTACCAGGTGTTATAGGCTAACGGTGTGGTGAGACTACAGGTTATGGCTCCATTAGAAGCAGCAGTGCCGTTGTCTGTAGCGCCTGTGCTAAGGGTGATGTTCCAGTCCATGGGGGTTCCAGCAGTGTGGTTTATCTGTGCTGACACCTGTGATAGGGTGCGTGGTATAGCGGTTTGATCATCTGCTGGTGATGGGCTGGTTATTTTGATTTGTGATGTATTAAAAGTGTATATATCTGACGTATTGGTGGTTATACCATCGGATACATTGACATACCAGCGGTAAGTAGTATTGTATGCTAGGTTAGTGAGGTGCTGGCTGTAGGATCCGTTATCACAGGTAGTGTTGGTTCCAAAGTTTTGCCAGGTTCCAGTAGTGTTTCGATAATACCAGGTGAGATTCATAGTTTGAACGCTGTCATCAGGATCAGAGATAGTGACAGATAAGGTAGGATTTATGGTAACGCCATTGGTTTGGTTAGCTGGTATAGGGTTTGTGATTTCTGGGGGGTAGTTGGTGGTAAACGTGTAGCTTTGGTTTGTCCATTGAACAGAATCAGTTATGTTTACTGACCAGTTATAATTGGTACTATATGTGTCAATGTTGAAATTGTCCATATAGTATGTGTTGGCCCCAAGTGGGTCTGGTGTGTATTGTACTATTATTTTAAAAAGACGGTTTTCTTCATAGGTGACATTTTCACTTGATAAGTTAAGCGTTTCTGGAAACGTCTCTGAGAAAGTCCAGGGGATGGATATACTTCTGTTTATGCCAGTTGCTAGATCATAGTATAAATCTATTCTGTCAATATTTGTGGAGGTATTCGCCCAACATAAAATGTAATATTTTTGTCCAGCTGTTATATTTACGCCCTCAACAAAATCACAATTTAAGCTGCTGGGTGACATGGAATCAAAAGCCGTTATATCAGTTAAATTTGATGAATGACAAATTTCAAGCGGATTTGAATTGTTATAAAAATACAAACAACATGATGCATTTGTATTCTGATTACCGCCAGTTGAGTGAGTTCCCAGGTATGTAAACTGCACACCATTAATCGTCCCATTTGTAGGGCACACAAACCAACTTCCACACAAAAAGTTAATTATCGAGTGATTATGCGAATAAGATTCTGCATCAGGATGGTTAGTATTTCCTCCAAAAGTTGCTGGTGAATTATTCGTTATATAATGCACATTTCCCCGCCATTCTAAATCTGTCGCATCCCAATTATAAAATCTAATTTGTTCGATATCTCCATCAGTATCATTAACATACACTCGATTTGTAGGATACAACCCTATACCACGAGCATTATCAGCAGGGTACACCTGGTTTATGGTTGGGCGCGTATTACTGATATTTAGTTCACCATATCGAATGGCACCCCGCGTCTGATTATCAAAATTGACAGGGGTGATTTCACATCGTACTTTATCTGACGCATTAAAACACCCATTGTGAAACAAAAGAGTACCCTGTTTTTTATTTTCAAACCAATATACGCCATCATCATTAGTACCAATGACATCAACATAACCGTCACGATCAATATCTGCACAAGCAAGACATCGAGTGCCTAAGAGATTTGGACTACTAGATTGTGATGCTATAGTATATGACAACCAGTTATGAGGCACGGGAAGGCTATTTTCATACCAAACAATACTATACGAATTATTCGCTCTGATAACATCGATATCTCCATCATTATCCATATCCGCGGTAGCAATCCATCGTATCGGCTTGTTATATTCAAGATATTCGACTTCCCATATGGCATCGCCCGAAAGATTATTTTCACACCAAATTAAATCGCCCCCAACTGCGGCTCCTGCGATAATGTCGATATCTCCATCTTGGTCTAAGTCAGCTGTTGCCAATCGATACGGGTGTTCCAAGGAAGTAGTTATTGTTTTGGAGTTCCAAGATCCATCACCAGTTAAATTATTCTCCCACCATGCAATAGTATCATCAGTATACGATACACCGATAATATCTATATCTCCATCGTTATCTAAATCAGCTGTATCAATATCATGCCCACCGTCAATTGAGGCGATAATCTGTTCATTCCACAGCCCATTATCTGAAAGGTTATTTTTCCACCAAGATAGGTTATCTGAGAAGCTGCTAACAGCTAATATATCTATGTACCCATCAGCATCTAAGTCCTCTGTAAGTACCCTGGTTGGCTCATAAAAATTAGTGGCGATGGGTTGTTTAGTCCACTGTGTACCGTTACCCGCTGTGTTGTTCCACCAGGTTATGTTTTCACTGGGTTCAACCGCAATGATATCAAGGTCGCCATCGCGGTCAAGATCACATGCATTCACAGAATTTGTTCCAAAATCTGATGGGTTTAGAGTGGTAGGTGTCCATGAGCCCCCATCCAGCTCATTGTTTTTCCACCAGGTAACATTTTCAGATACGCCTGTTGTAATAACATCAATTTTTCCATCTGTATCAATATCAGCGGTGCAAACGAAATTACCCAAATATGAAGGAGTAATCATATGAATTTCAAATTTATGAAAACTATCAGTTTGTTGGCTGGGGGTAACGATTTGATTTACATTGTTAACTTTCCATACGAAGTCGGATAGACCTTGCCTTCCACCATGATACTCATAGGAACATCGAATTGTATCATCAGCATAAGCTGGATCAGGTGACATGGTTACATTACTGATTCGTGGTACCAGATGGTTTTCCCACCAACAGAGACTAGTGGTATTGCCTAATGCAAGAACATCGAGATCGCCATCTCCATCTATATCAACCGGGGTTGCATCTATAGCCTTTTCCAAGGAGGAAGTTATGGTGTGATTAACCCATGTTACCCCCGCTCCTGTATTTTCAAACCATGATAGGGTATCATCATCATATGCAGTACCAAGCACATCTATGTCTCCATCACTATCCATATCTCCAGTGTTGATCCCATATGCATGAGAAAAACGACTGCTGTTAAAAATTACATGTGACGACCAATCTCCTAAAGTATCATTGTATTCCCACCAAGTAATATTACCACTATCAGTTGCACCTGTACCTAGGACATCCACGGCACCATCGCCATTAATATCTACTGCAGTAACTTGTGTTGCTAGATCGAAATTAGTGGAAACATTATGCTGTTGCCATGCAGTAGCCAGGCCATTTGTATTATTCCATAGCCTGATGGTATCCAAGTTGGGTGATGTTGCTAATACATCTAAATCTCCATCCGTGTCAATATCAATTGGAAAAATTCCATTTGGAAGATCATAACTAGCATTAATAGTATGATTTTCCCAGTTTTCAATTTGCGGTGAACCATTATTTTTCCACCACACAATTGTATCATCCCGCCAGCTAGCCCCCAGAACATCCATCGTATTATCTTTATTAAAATCTGCAGAACATAACGAAATCAGATAATCCAACGAATCATTTCTATCGATTATTGTTTTCGTCCATTCACCGTTAGTTGATAAATTGTTCTGCCACCATGATACTTCAGACAGATGAGCGACAGTTCCATTTGCACCAAGTATATCAAGGTCTCCATCACCATCTAAGTCCGATGGAAAAACATCACGAGTGTGATTAAAGAAGGGAGCGATAACATGTTCAGTCCACACACTCCCATCACCTGCAGTGTTATTTAACCATGATATATTTCCTCCAGCCTCACCTCGACCTGCAAGGATATCTATATCACCGTCACAATCAAGATCTGCAGGATAAACAGTGACAATATTATTCTGGATAATAGTATGCTTGGTCCACACGATTCTGGATTCTGTAGTAAACCAATACATTGGCGAGCGATATGTGGAGCTATTTTGATATGTGAAATACCAATAATATGTAGTATTATAATCAGTAAAATTATCGTTAGTTCTCTCAAGTGAAATACTACCACTATCAACAGATACCTCCGAATCATTTGCAAAAGCAACAAACGATCCGCTGGTATTAGCATACCATGTAATATTAGCAGTAGTACCCTCTAACCCTGATAACGTGATATTAAGCGTAACCGGTAGTAGTACCCCTGTAGATTCATTAGCTGGAATAGGAGTAATAGTGGAGAGTTCAAGATAACTTTCTGCACCTGTAAGTTGAATTGGAAACACAGCAAACAATGAACTAATAAGAAGACCACTAAAAATAATAATATACACATATTTTTTTGTAAACAGGGTTTGTCTATTAGAAAGCATGTTGTCTGCAGGTCCCCTCCTCAAGCCACCATTTATTACAAGAAAAATATATCCTGTAATAGTTGAAATAGTTTACTCAGAAATAAAACATACGTTATTTCTTCAGAATTTTATCAATATGTTCTTTAAGTTCAGGAATTTGAAATGGCTTACCAATATAATCCTCAGCAAGAAAACCACCTGCGTTCCGTGCAACATTATCCGTACGTGCGGTTAAAAAAATAATCGGAATCTGCTTCCAATCCGCATTTTCCCTGATTTTATCAAATGTCTGCCAGCCACTCATCTCCGGCATCATAATATCTAACAAAATCAAATCAGGAATCTCATCAGATTCTAACATATTCAGACATTCCCGGCCACTCTCCACCGTTACCACTTGATAATCGTTATTAAATCCTTCCAAACCATTTTTCACCGTATACCGCACACCTGGGTCATCATCCACAATTAAGATCTTTTTACCCATGCATCTCACCAACACATAAGACAACAAATTATTGTTTAACTAGTTTTTCCCCTTCACCAGTTTCAAGGTGAAATAAAACGTTGATCCCTTACCCGGACCCTCGCTTTCCACCCAAATCTTCCCATCATGTTTTTCTATAATACGTTTTACAATCGAAAGACCCAGCCCACTTGATGCTGTTTCATCGGAGGCTTTATCCGCTTTATAAAATTCATCAAAAATCATTTCCTGCTGTTTTTTAGTCATGCCGATACCGGTATCTGACACTGACACAGTTACCATGTCCTTTGATAATGTAGCATCAATGGTTATTGTTCCGCCAGACTCCGGCGTGTATTTCACCGAGTTTGAAATAAGATTATTAAACACTTCAATAAGCCGGAGTTTATCCGCATGTACTAGTATTGATTGTTGTACGTTGTTTACTAACCGGATATTATGATCTTTAACAACGATTTTTTGTGTATTCACCACCTCAGTGATTACTCCAGTAAGATCCAGTGATTCAAAATCAAACTGCACATTTTCAGACCGTAGCTTCGCCAGCTTTAAGGTTTTAAAAATCAACTCCTGCATATACGATACATTACCATGTATTAATTGTAAATGCTCCTTCAGCTTAGGATCTTTTTCTTGCTCTACAATCATAGGTAACAACCCAACAAGCGGCGTTAACGGATTCTTCAGATCATGACCAAGTTGACCAATAAACTCATCTTTCTGTTTTAACAATTTTTCCAGAGTTTTACTATACCGTTGAATTTTAGAACGAGATTCTTTTAAATCCCGTGTCATCTGATTAAAAGATGTAGCCAGATCACCAAGTTCATCATGTGAATCAATACTAATACGTTCGTTCAGGTTACCCCGACCAATCTTTTTAGAGGCATCTCGAAATGCAATAATGGGTTTTACGATTACTTTGCGTAATAGAAACAAGGATATCAATATCAGGAAAAATAAGCTGAGGGATGACACCAAGATCTGGAGTTTTACAAAATTCCAATATGAGGTATATGTCGCCTCCATTGAGAGGATCATTTCATAAGTCCCATGAATTGTTCCCGAGAGGTTAACCGGGGCGATGATCAACACATTCTGAGATTCTCGACCATAGGGGGGCGAATCAAAAAATATATTACCTGTTTTGCTTGAATTATGATGATATGCTGCATAATATGGATCAACTGGTGCACCTATAGTATCTAAATCATCGGAATGCTGCAGTATTAACTCCTCTTCTTCGTTTAGTAAATACACATTCAGGGTTAAAAGCTCAGGGTTATTCGCACTGAAATTTTCGATAAACTGCTGCAGCATCACTGAATCATTGAGCAGCTCATTGAACGTAATTGACGTATCAAGCGCTTGGGATAATGCGGTTGCTTTCTCGTTATACGCATTGGGGAAAAAGGTCGAACGTTCCATTGTATTAATGTAAGCAATACCAAATATGAATATCGCAGATAGAAATACCACGATAAGTGTGATTTTCAATGATAAACTCACATTATATTTTAATTTCATACTCAACCTACAGAGTTTAGTTTACAATATTTTTGATATACTGCGTCTGTGTGCATCCAGTTTTACTCCACTCGGCACTTTCGCAAGGTAATTTTCCGCTGAGTAATCCCAACCTAGTGATACGACTGTGCTAACAAACAAGAGAATACGGTTTAGCTATAAAAAAGTTCATGAGAGCTGCTGGTGATTTATTGGTTAGGGGGTTAATCGAGTGCGATCACGTGGAAACAAGATACACTCACGGATGTTACTAATATCTAGTAATTCCATGAGAAAGCGTTCGATCCCAAATCCAAAACCGCCGTGTGGGGGCATACCATACTGAAATGTGTTCAAATATGAGGTGAAATCCTTAGGGTTCAGCTCACATGCCTTAATACGTTTTTTCAATAATTCAACATCATGGACACGTTGGCTACCAGAAGAGATTTCAACGCCTTTCCACCCCAGATCAAACCCCCGAGAATAGGTTTCTGCCTCAGGCATGGTGTAAAATGGTTTAGATGCAAGTGGGTAACGGGTGATAAAATAGAATGCAACCCCTTGTTTTTGCATTATATTACCAAGTAAGCGTTCATCCTCACTGCCTAGATCATCTCCCCAAGCGATAGTGCTCCCCTGCTGCTGCAATTTTTTGATGACATCATCATAGGTGATACGCGTGAACGGAAGCTTAGGGATAGAAACTGTTTTATCTAACAATTCAAGCTCTTGAGCACACGTTTTGGTTTTTTTAAGCATCGCAACAATCAGCTGCTCAAGGATCTGCATAACATCTTCTTCAGATTCAATAAACGCCATCTCAACATCTATAGCTGTGGACTCATTTAAATGCCGACGAGTATTATGTTCTTCTGCACGGAAATACCAGGCGATCTCATATACGCGATCTAACCCGGTTGCCATCAACATTTGTTTATATAGCTGAGGTGATTGTGCAAGAAATGCTTTTTGATCAAAATACTCAAGTTTAAACACATCTGTGCCACCCTCTGAGGAGCTTGCAATAATTTTAGGGGTATGCACCTCAACAAAAGCGTTGTCATGCAGAAAAGCGTCTACACCCTGTAAGGCGGCATCACGGATGGTGAAAATAGCGCGTTTCTCAGCTTTACGCAGATCAATAAATCGGTTATCAAGCCGTGTATCAAGCTCCGAATCAATTTTATCAACCACGCCCAACGGAAGCGGGGTAGCAGCTTGAGATAAAACAGTAATCTGTTCAGCAAGAACCTCATACCCATTACGTACTTTCTGGTTTTCTTGGCACATACCGTGCACGCTGATCACTGATTCACGGGGGAGCGAAACCAGTTGTTCAAATAACCCAGGCGTCTGTTTTTTTAACACGGTCACCTGTAGCGTCCCTAAACGATCACGCAGGATAACAAATGCTATTGAGCCCAGATTCCGGATATCTTCAACCCATCCAGCGACACTCACCCGTGTCCCATAGGCTTTCTCAGGTACCTCTAAAGAATAATACGAACGATATTTCGACATAATAGTCATCTGAATCAAAACAATGAATTTAGTCTTTTTGACAATACCTGCATCAGTTTGCCAAGCTCCGCGGTGTTATCCCAGTTTTTAATCAATTGTTTTCTTTTAATAGCCCCCCAGGTTTTACATCTAGTAGTCCAGCGTTTTATGTTCGGCAGCGCTCGAACTACATTATCTACAATCGTAACATCGGCAGACTGTGCAGTACGAGAAAGCGGGTTTAAATCAACAGCGATCACCTGTTTACCCATATCAGCTAACGCTCGACAGCGATCTCCATCTTCTAAAAGCACCAATACTACATCAGCAGCAAAAATACCGTTTTTATCACATAACGCACGATCATGCTCAAGTCCAGGAATACAAGCAGTTGCATGATCCCCATAAACCCTATCTGCACCAGACCGCTTCAGCTGCTCAACAACTAAGTTGACACGCTGTTGCGTCCGGTGAAACAAATTAACCTCAAGCTTAGCATTAAGACATTGCGCAAGCTGCACACATGCATCAGAAGCTAACGCAGCAACATTACCATTAACCGAGATAATAGGACTATTTGCGTCGAGTAACATTGCAGCAGCAACCTTAGCCGCCGAATCAGCTATAGAAATCGTTTTTTCTCCTAATAAATAATCAAATGCTTCACCACGGCCATGCGCAATAAGCCCGGTTTCATGAACTAACCCTTGTTTCATGCCATCTGCTATACGCTCACGTAACCTAAGTGAAACATACCGTGGATGACTTTTAGGAATCACAGACATACCACTCGCTCAAAACAATAGCAATATAGCATCTTATTTAAAAACTACGCATCACACGCAAACAAAAAAACCAAGAGGGATAAAGAAAGTAATCAGTTCCCTTATCCATACATGTTTGGCTGTGGCGCATGCCCTGCGGATACCATTGGTTTAGCTTGCTTATGAAATTTCTGCAGCTGTTTTTCAATACGTTCAGCTTCATCATACAAAGGTACCACGTTGATTTCAACATTGATAACTGTTGCAATAACAGTTAACGCAGAGGCTGCTGCACGGGCATCAGGATAATTAGGATGCGCTTCAGCAAGTATGGAGATAACATCAAATTTCTCCTGCTTTCCCTTGTTCAACAGCACACCGGACACGCCGGCTATAATACCATTTTTAAACTCAGCGATTTGTTTTTCATGAAGACGCGCTCGAGCTTTTTCTGTAGATCCAATCGCATATGCCTCAGACGCGGTATCCCCCTCCTGAGATTTTCCTTCAACTACCATTCCTTCGGGTGATATCATCAATGCGCAGCCCTTTTCTTTTGACCATTCCATAATTGCATTAGAAAGATCATTAATGAGCTGTGGTTTTGGTTTAAACTCTGAGACAAATACCACAAGTTTCTCACCATTTGGCAATGATCCACCATAAATACGAACAGGCGAGAGCGGCTCACCAGTATGAACCACAGACAAAGTGGGAAACTGAGGGGAGTTCAATGCTCCGATCTGCTTTAGGTTTAACGCATCAATTACATAGTTTGCCACAATGGTACTCACTAGCCCAATAGATGGAAAACCTGCAATGACCGTTGCGCCTTTAAGATCAACCTCTTCAAAGTCGATGATCTCAACATTATTCACGTGCGTCACCATCCAAGTAAGCCCTAATCAACTTCCTAGCATTTAAAATTAATTGAGGAAAAAGGAACATATGCCACCCACCGTATCATTTTATCCTTTCACGACACCAAGTGGGCGTAAACGCGCTACCTTCAACGAAAGGCCTGCACCGTGTGCAACTTTAACGACTTTTTGGATGTCTTTATAGGCCCCTGGTGCTTCTTCAGCAGCTACTTTCATACTTGCTGGATGTACATAGATACCTCGTTCTTGTAACTCTCGTACAATTTGTTCTCCACGCCATTTTTTTAACGCTTGGGTACGTGAGAGGACACGACCTGCACCATGGCAGGTGGAACCAAATGTTTCTACTGCTTTCTCGGTGCCTTTAAGCAGATAACTTTCTGTTCCCATATCACCAGGGATTAACACAGGTTGACCGATGTTTTGATATGCAGCGGGAATATCTGCGCGGTTTGGTCCAAATGAACGAGTAGCTCCCTTTCGATGAACCATCACTTTTTTCTTTTTACCGTCAACCTTGTGTGTTTCTTCTTTTGCGATATTATGGCAGACATCATACACGATGTTCATATCCATTGACTCAGCGGGTTGTTTGAGTACTTTTTCGAATGATTCACGCACCCAATGAACAATCATCTGACGGTTACACCATGCAAAGTTAGCTGCACAGGCCATAGCCTTAATGTATTGTTGTCCCTCAGAGGAGTTAACTGGTGCACAGGCAAGCTGTCGATCTGGAACCCATATCTTATAGCGACGAACAGCTTGTTCGAGCACACGTAGATGATCAGTACAAATCTGATGACCACAACCACGAGAACCAGTATGTATCATCACCATAACCTGCCCTGGCTCTGAGATACCATATGCCTCTGCAGCAGTTTTATCATATATTTCATCCACTGTCTGGATCTCTAAAAAATGGTTACCCGCTCCCAATGAGCCTAATTGTGGCGCGCCACGTTGACATGCACGCGCTGAAACATACGAACGATCCGCATAATCAAGGCACCCGTTTTCTTCAATATATTCAAGATCCCTACTCCATCCATATCCTTGCTCAACAGCCCATCGCGCACCCTGCTCCAATACCCTATGCAATTCAGATCGATTTAACCGTACTCGTGCTTTAGATCCTAAACCCGATGGGACATTACGAAACATTTCATCAACCAATTGTTTAACCATAGTACCCTCTAATTCACGACGAGAGAGATTCGTCCGCAGTAACCGCACGCCACAATTAATATCAAAACCAACGCCACCTGGAGAAATAACACCTTCATCAATATCAGTAGCTGCAACACCACCAATAGGAAACCCATACCCCCAATGAATATCCGGCATCGCTAATGATTTACCAACAATACCCGGCAGCATAGCTACATTTACTACTTGTTCTAAAGAATTATCCGAACAAATAGCATCAATCATCGAAGCATCAGCATAAATCATTGCCGAAGTACGCATATCCAAGTTAGATGATTTTCCCTTATAATCAGACGGGATTTCATACCGATACTCATCAACTTTATTAAGTGGACCATTCCATGCCATATTTACAAGTACTCCACATAAGACATAAATACAACAACTTATAAACATTCATACAAAAAAACTCAGATAAGATAAAAATAACATAATACTCTTTTATTTTTTCTTCTTCCGCAGATAAGGCAACTTGGTTTTCTTATTCACTTTAACTTCAAAACCATCAGGAAGCGACACCGCCTCAGCATCAGCAGGTGTTGATTTACTAAAAAAATGAAGCGTCCGAGTTTTACCATTCTGCATTGTAATCTCCTTACGATATAACGTGTATTCACCATGAGTATACGGAACTGCTTCTTTGTCAGAGGCGGTTGTTACCTCGTCTTGCATTGGAACGGTTTCCCATTCCTCGGTCTCCCCAGATATTTTTGGTTCGGTAGGCTCATAAGTAGCTATTTTCTCATCAATTGATTGTGCTTCCTCAAATGATATATCACGGCTATCAGGCTGGAACTCATCAGGGTGTGTGCTTAACGCGGATTCTGCTTCTTTTTTTTCTCTGATAGATTGCTCTAACCGTTTTTCAATATCTGCATCTTGTTTTTTGATTTCTTTCTTGATTTGCTTTGCAAGCTTCTTGGGGATATCCGCTTTTTTTGCAATCTGTCGTGCACTCGTGGTTCTAAGAGAGTCTATGGTTTTAAATCCATGTTCATACAGTTGTTCTTCGATGTTATCATCAATAGTAGTCAGACTTGCAAATAGATGCCGTTGACCGTCACGATCAATAAGAGGTATCACTGGTTCTGGTTCAGTTTCTACTGATTTTTTCTCTGGATGTTTCTGTATCTGTTGATCAACAAAATCAGCGGGCTTCGCAGTTTCACTAACGGGAACAACTTGATCATCATCTGATGTTGCTTCAGCAGTTTTTTGCACTGATGTTGTTTTCTTCAAGGGTTCTTCTGCAGTCGGTTCTGTTTGGTGGGTGTGGGTTGTAAGTTCTTTTTTAATTTTCTTAGCAAGTCGACGAGAGATACCTGCCTGACTCACCA
>CAZRMY010000009.1:16656-34103 GCA_964601295.1 uncultured Thermoplasmatales archaeon
TCGCATCAATACACATAATATCAGAAAAAACACCCCGTTTATTGTCCTGATCAATAAAAGGAATCTCAGAGGGGGGTTTGGTGACCGGAGGTTCGGTTGGTTGTCCAGTTGATGTTTCTTCCATAGGTTTTTTTGTTTCTTTTGGTGTGGGCATGGATGGTTTCCGTGGAGGTGCTTGTGATTTTGTTTCAGGTGGTGTTTCTTTAGCGGGTTTTGGTTCCTCAGGGAGCGATTTAAACTCTGGGAGGGGTTCTTTTGTTTTTGAGGTTTCTGGTTCTGAGGGGGGTTGTGGTGGTTGTTCTTCTGGTATTGGCTCCCATACCGGGATGTTATTGTCTTGAGATGATGTGGGCATCGCTGGTTTTTGTGAGGTTACTTCTTGTGAGTAATCATGTTTTTTAGCAGGTGGTTGATACGTCGGTGTTTCTGCAGGGGCTTTTTTTAGTTCTTTTTTAATTTTCTTAGCAAGTCGACGAGAGATACCTGCCTGACTCACCAACCGTTCCCAGGATGCCTCCTTCAAGCTATCCACAGAAGTAAACGCATGCTGATACAATATCTCCTCAGTCTTCGCATCAATACACATAATATCAGAAAAAACACCCCGTTTATTGTCCTGATCAATGAAGGGCAACTCAGAAGGTTTTTCAGTAATGGGCGGCTCTGCAGGTGGTTTCACTGGTTTTTGGATATGTGGTGGCTCTTCTGGTTGAGGTTCTTGAGGTGTTGGTTCTTTTGTTACGGGTTCCCATTCGGGATACTTTTCCTTGCGGGGTGCAGGTTTTTCAGGTGCTTGCTTAGGTGTTGTTTCTTTTTTTTCTGCAGGGTGTTCAGGTTGTTTTTCGGTGGTGGTTCCGGTTTCGTGAACAGGTTGCCATTCAGGAAGCTCCTGTGGTTGGGGTTGCGGTGATTTTGCGGTTGCAGGTGTAGATTCTTTTTCCATGTATGGTATAGAATCTTTCGGTTCAGTTTGAGAGGTTTCTTGTGGTTGTTCTCTTGTAGGTTTTATCTCTACAAATTGAGGTGGTTTTGTCTGTTTTTTCTTGATATCGTATAAGTCTTCAGGTACTCTAAAATCTGGGTGTTTTTCTGCGGATGTGGGTGTATCTGGTTGCGGGCGGCTGGAGGGCTCTTGAGATTCAGGGGGCTCAGTTGGTTCTTCTGGTTGTTCAGGTGAAGGTTTGTGAATATCTACGGTGGGTTTGAGTGGATCACCGTGACCTTGCGCGCGTGTACGCGTAAATGGTGATGTGGTGGGCTCGCAGGTTAGTCGTTTGCGCACTGAATCAAGGTGTTCATACTGATCTGTTTTGTCTTCTACAGTTTTTTTATCATAAGGGTTATCAAGAATCTTACGTAATTTATCGATGTCTTTTTCTTTTGAAGCGGATTCTTTAGACATGAAACTACGGTAATGTATAAGATGGGTCTTATATTAATATATTTTCCTTTATTTAAGATACAAGTGATTAAACAAGAGAGCTAAAGCTAAAGGTTATTAAACTGGGATTCTATTCATGACTTTCTGATGATGAATGAATTTTAAAGGTAGGGATGTTGTATCAATAAAAGATTTTTCTAAAACTGAGATTAACTATCTTATAACATATGCCAAAAAGATGATCCCCTATGCTCAGGGAGAGAAAACAACAGGTGTTTTACATGGTAAAGTGCTATCGTCATTGTTTTTTGAACCAAGTACGCGCACCCGTTTGAGTTTCGAAAGCGCTATGAACCGGTTAGGGGGGCGAATCATAGGCTTTTCAGATCCCTCAGGTACCTCAATAAAAAAAGGCGAGAGCCTTGCAGATACTATTCGCATGGCGGAGGCATATAGTGATCTAATTGTAATACGTCATCCTCAGGAGGGCGCAGCACGGCTTGCCGCTGAATTTGCTGATGTTCCGGTGTTAAACGCAGGAGATGGTGCGGGTCGACATCCGACTCAATGTCTGTTGGATTTATTTACGATTAAAACCGAAAAAAAAGAGATTAAAAACAAAAAAATTGTTTTACTGGGTGATCTTAAATATGGTCGAACAGTGCATTCGCTGGCGTATGCGTTGGCATTGTTTGGCGCGGAACTTGTTTTTGTGTCGCCAAAGAGCCTGCGTATGCCAAAAGAGGTAATTAATGAGTGTAAATCATTTGGTGTGGAACCTTCATCGACGATACATTTAGATAAAGCAATCAAAGATGCAGATGTGTTATACGCCACAAGGATTCAAAAAGAACGTTTTCCCGATGCTGAAGAATATAATCGAGTGGTAGGATCGTATAAAATAAACTGCGAGGTTTTAAAAAATGTTAAAGAGGATTTAATTATCATGCATCCCTTACCCCGGGTCACTGAAATAGAACCTGAGGTAGACAACACCCCGCATGCCATGTATTTCAAACAGGCATTTAATGGGGTGCCCATGCGGATGGCATTACTTTCATTGCTTGCGGGAGGCAAAAAGTTATGAGAGAACTTAAGGTTCAACCGATAAAAAATGGCACAGTTATCGATCATATCGCTGCAGGCCAAGCACTCAAAGTATTACGTATTCTCAATATCCCTGAATCAACTAAATCCATTGTGAGCGTGGCAATAAACGTTCATAGTCGTATGGGTCGAAAGGATATTGTCAAAATTGAGAACCGTGAGTTAGACCCCCGTGAGGTAGACAAAATAGCGCTGGTGGCACCAAAAGCCACTATTAACATTATCCGAGACTACAATGTAGTCAGAAAACATGTTGTAGCAATACCTGATGAACTCATTGGGATTGTCCGCTGTTCAAATCCCACCTGTGTTTCAAATTCACCAAAAGAACCAGTGAACAGCCGTTTTCAAGTGGTCAACAAAGACCCCCTAGAAATCAAATGTTATTACTGTGAACGGGAACCCGAAGATATCGCTGATCGTATTATCTGAGTGATTCCAGGATTTCTTTAGCTCGATCCAACCGAACTTTCCCTTCTTTAACAATTGCATCAGCAACTTTATCGATCTCATCTCCTGACGCTCCAGCCATCACCGCGATATTTTTTGCATGCAATGACATATGACCCTTTTGAATACCAACAGTTGACAAAGCAAAAACCGCCGCGAAATTCTGAGCTAAACCCAAACTCACCACAACCTCAGCAAGCTCCCGAGCAGTATCAACCCCAAGAATCCGACGTGAAAGCTTTGATTTCGGATGAATATTTGCCGCACCACCAATGATACCTACGGCCATCGGCAGCTCAAGCTCTCCTACCAGATTACCATGTTCATCCTTATGATACGTAGACAATGAAGAATACTGACCCGAGCGCGCAGCATACGCATGAGCTCCTGATTCAATCGCACGAAAATCATTACCCGTTGCAATGATAAGAGCATCAATACCATTCATAATGCCTTTATTATGTGTAGCAGCACGATATGGATCAACAGATGCCAATGTATACGATTCAATAAAAGCATCAACATTTTTTTCTCCACCCATTGCTTCTTTGTCAAAAACTGCTGTAGCCTTAACGAGTCGTTTATCCGCGAGATTTGACAGTATCCGTAATCTAACCCGGCCTTGAGTTAATTCCTCAAGCATAGGCGCTAATGCTTCACACATAGTGTTTACTGCATTTGCCCCCATAGCATCCAACACATTTACGACAAGATGAACGACGATCATTTTACCAAGGGGGCTGTCAAGAATACGAACCTCCAAATCTTGAGCGCCTCCGCCAAGATCAACAAGTACTTTATCCTGTGCATTGGCTAAATCAAGAATTTGCTTTTTATGATCAAGAATATCCTGAGCCGCTTTTGCAACATCAGATACATTAAGAAGTTGTATCTGCCCAATCATCAAGGGCTTGGAGAAAGTGGTGGTAAAACCCCCTTTAACACGTGCAATTTTTGCTGCATTACTTGCAGCAGCGACAACACTTGATTCTTCTATTGCCATCGGAACAAGATACTCTTTATCATTAATCAAAAAATTCACTGCAATACCAATAGGAAACTCAAAGGTGCCTACCACATTTTCAATCATACGATCTGCAATGTCCATATCTAACTGTGTAACGTAGACATCTGCTTCCTCATCAGTAAGATCTGCAAATTCTTGGATTTTCTTTATCCGTTCCTCAACTGGTAGCTTATAAAAACCTGATATTTTTGATGATCTCTTTTTTATAACCATAATACAACCCCAAATGGTAAAAAATAGAGAATAGCTAGTTGTTTTTAAACGTGTGGTTTTTTTATTCGATTATTGACGTAGATAGAGCCATTGGGCTCTACTTTATTCCCTCCCGTGTCTTTATTGCCATACCATTTTGGAAAAACTCTATTTCAATAGCGTTCAGCAGCATTCTTCCAACACCTATAAGGGTATCTTTTTTGTCTACTAACAGACATTCGTCACCTGGTCGAAGAGCAGTATCGCAGGAGAGAATGAATTGAGCAAATACGCTTTTTCCACCTCTTACAAAGGGAACAGCTTCGTCATTTACTACTACTCTGAGACGAGGTTGTTCAAAATAAGAATGAAGTTTGCGTGCCCCAGGAATTTTTAGAGTAAACAAACCATCAGCAGCTCGCATTGATAAAATATGTTGTTTATCAAGGTGTATTGTTCGTATTTTTCCAGTTTTTTTCGATTTTTTAAGGGTGATTTCTCCGTTGAATAATGCATCTGCGGCATGCATGCCAAACTGCATGTTTGCTACTGCGTGTAATCGTCGATGATCGATGGTGGTAATAATTTCCTGAGTTGAAAAGACTGATGTCTTTGACGAGGTTAGTGATTTTTTTGGGAGTATATCGGTTTTGCGTAATAGTTTTTTTAGAAGTTGCTGATTCTTGGTTTGGGGTTTTTTGTCAAGGAATTTGGGGAAAATGGATTGGGCGATTGGGTACATTTCGTCTAATTCGATTGGCACGGGTCCAAGGGGCGATTGTATGATAATGTTTGGGAGTTCTTTGGTTTTTAATCTGGTAAGCAATGGGACATATTGAGAGGTGTATGGTTTGATGGTTTCAGGTAATATAATGGTCTGGGATTGTGGTAACTGGTAATTGGTTAAAAGACGTTGTTGGTAGCGGTGTATTAGGGGGCGATGCTGTGTGTGTTCTCCGGTGTAGAACAGGGCACTGGTTTTTGAGGTGGGTTCAAATTGTTCAAGCCATTGTTTATGTGGTTTTTTGTGAAGGATGGTCAAGGCATCGAGAAGATAGGGATTGCAATGTGCTCGTTGTTCAACAAGTTCCCAGAGTGCTCCTTCTTTGATTGCTTGATGTATACGTTTTATTTCATTGAAGCTGACGTACAGGTTATGTGTGGCAAGTAGTTTGATTCTTTGTTGTTTTGGTGTTTGCAGAAGAGTGTAAGGTGTTGTGTCAGCACAAATAGGGCAGCTGCAGGGAAGTTCATGTAATTCAGTGAGTTTTTTGGTGCCCCAGGGAAAGAGTAATCGGTCGTCTTGGGCGTATTTTATGTAGGCTGATGAGTCGAAAAAATCGCATCCTAATGCAACTGCTAGGGGGAAGATAAGGGGGTGTCCGGCGCCGAATAAATGCACGGGTTTTGATGGATCTAAACCTTTTTTTGATGCGAGTATAATCTTTGTTAAATTTAGGTAGTCTTGGTTTTCCATTAGTGGGACAACGCCGCCGATGGGAAAAAAACCAGGGTGTAGTTTGCTAAGTTGTTGAGCACATTTAGTGCGAAGATCCGGGTAGATTGACCCCTGGACGGTACATGCAAGGGTCATCTGTTGAGCTAGTGGTATGCTTTGTTGTGCTCGTTTTATGGTTTCTTTAATAGTGTGTGCTGCTTGAGCTTTGGTTTGATCAGGTGTTCCAAATACATCAAGTATGGTGCCAATATCACTGCCGATTTGCTGTTGGAACGCAACGATTTTAAGTGGATCAAGTTTAATGTCACCATAGACATATGATTGAAAAGTACCGGAATCAGTCATTATTGGGCCATCGAAATCTAAGAGAGAGTGCACACCATGTGTACGTGCTTTTTCCCGGAGTGTGTCACTTTTAAATATGATGTAAGAGTTTGTAATAACAATCTGGGTGCCAAAAAGTTGTCGCATTTCTTGTGGTGTAAGCAGCATTTTGTTAGGGTTTATAACAGGGAGGAGTGTAGGGGTGGTTATCACTCCATGGTTAGTCGTGTATTTGCAGAGTCGACCAGCTGCGTCACGGTTTTTGATTTCCAGACCCATAATTACTGGCAGCAACGGAAACAAGCTATTTAGTTTTTAGTCGTAAATGTAAAATAAGCATATGCAGCTGTTAAAGTTCTCCTATATAATTATTATCTTTATCTTTACACGTTTACAAAATTAAGTAAAGAGATTTATCTCTATGCACCTATTTGTATGGGGTCAACCACCCTACGTAACATTACAATTGCTGATAATGACGCCATGTAACTTGATTTTGGGTTATGTGGATTTGGCATATTTTCTATTTCTGCGCGTAACCGCCCAAAACGTCCATGTGCAAGAATTTTATGGCTTATACGATTAGTAACTGGATCTGCAACGATCTCGACTTGTGTTTTATCAAAACCGATACCTGCAAGTGACAAGCACCCTGCAACATTGATATTTTTTGGAAAACGTTTCACTGCATCTCGAGCAGTCCCTTCAAAAACCACGCTACGCTTCGTATACTTTTCACCTAACGATACAGGAGGTTTCGTTGTGACAAGAGTGACTTCATCAATTTCGTCAATTCGTGCTGCTTTAATACCATCAATACCACAAACAGCCCCAGAAGGGAGATATATTTTACAACGTTTTTCCAATGCTTTTTGTTCAAATTTTTTACGAAGGGAATCATCAAAAAGACTGCCGATACTCATAATGATAAGATCTTTACCCGCATCGAGAACTTGTAGCCCATACTCGGTGACCGCATCTTGGGATGCTGCCTCAAAAACAACATCAACCTCCGGTAAAAAATCCTCAACAGATTTAGCTACTGCTTTTTTTACTTTTTTTTGTAGCTGTTGTGCCCGAGATGATTTAATATCAAATAAATAAATCGTTTCTATTTCTTTCATTTCATCTGCTGCTAATGCCACATCAGTCCCTATCGCCCCACAGCCAATCATACCAAGATTCATTACGATTACCAAAACCTTAATAGCACATAATAGTATAAAAACTGCTTACATGGATGACATAGATCGATACCTCAAGGAAGATTTAGGGGATGCAGGTGATATCACATCTAATGCGTTATTTACCAACGAAACAGGTAGTGCCTATATCATAGCTAATGAAGACAGCATAGTTGCAGGCCTCGAAGAAGCAGAAACTGTTTTTTTAAAAACCGGTGCACAAACTCATGCATTAGTCAACGATGGAGACCAAGTGAATGCAAACACAAACATCGCGAAAATATCAGGACCACTAAAATCAATACTCTGCGGAGAACGACTGGCATTAAATTTTATCTGCCGCATGAGCGGTATTGCATCAGAAACACACACTCTAATCTCACAATGCCATAACATCAACCCCTCAGTGTCTATCGCAGCGACACGTAAAACAACTCCTGGGTTCAGACACTATGAAAAAAAAGCAGTGATCATCGGTGGCGGTGAACCACATCGTCAAGGGCTCTATGAGGCCATACTGATAAAAGACAACCATATCAAAGCAGTTGGTTCACTTGAAAAAGCAATAACCCGGGTTAAACAACAGATGCGTGATACATGTATTGAAGTAGAAGTGGAAAAAGCTGAAGACGCCTACCTTGTAGCAAAACTCGGTGTTGATACCATTATGCTTGACAACTTTAACTGCAAGGATTTACCAAAAATTGTTGAGGAAATAAAAAAAATCAATAAGCATGTAAGTATCGAGTTATCAGGTGGGATAAACCCTAAAAATATACGCAACTATGCCCCATACGCCGATAGAATCTCATTAGGGTATCTTACACATAGCACCACCAGCAAGGATTTTTCATTAGAACTACTTTAAAATATAAGGAAATATTTAATAATCAATATCTATTTACAATATTGCATTAAAATACGGAATTATTCACTGTATTAGATGGGATTATTTGTGTGGATAGGGTGAGTTAATGAAAAAGATTATAGAAGATGTTGTAGCTCAAGAGCAGAAGACTTCGAAGAAAAAGAAAAAAACTACGGCGACAGCACAAAAAAAGAAGGAAAAATTTGATATTAATAAAGCAATACCTGCAGAAACCAAGTTGGGTACAAAAAACCAGGAACTTGAACAGGTGTTAGCAGGTCTCACTACCACGATTAAAGTGATCGGGTGTGGTGGGGCCGGTACCAATACTATTGCACGATGTCTTGCAGAAGGTATATCTGGTGCAGATTTGATTGCATTGAATACTGATGCGCAGCATTTACTTATTACTGATGTTCCTCACAAAGTACTCGTAGGACGACATCTTACCCGTGGGTTAGGTGCAGGTTCTCTGCCTCAAATCGGTGAAGAAGCAGCTCGTGAAAGTGAACAGGATATCCGTGAAGCTATCGTACCCTCAGATATGGTTTTTATTACTTGTGGTCTTGGAGGCGGAACGGGTACCGGCTCAGCTCCCATTGTTGCTCAAATCGCTAAAGAAGCAGGCGCATTAACTATTGGCGTTGTCACGCTTCCATTTAGCGTTGAAGGCATGATACGAATGGAAAACGCAGATGCCGGGTTACGAAGACTCAGAGAGATCTGTGACACCGTTATTGTTATACCCAACGATAAACTCCTCGAGATCGTACCAAATATGGCATTAAACGCTGCTTTTAAAGTAGCTGATGAAGTCCTCATGCGCTCTATAAAAGGTATCACTGAAATGATAACTATGCCGGGTTTGGTCAATCTTGATTTTGCTGATCTAAAAACAGTGATGAAACGTGGTGGAGTCGCCATGATCGGTCTGGGCGAGGCTGAAGGAAAAGATAAAGCGGTAAACGCGGTCATCGAAGCGTTAAACTCCCCATTACTCGAAGTAGATATATCAGAGGCAACTGGTGCACTAGTCAATGTTATCGGTGGTAATGATATGACCATTGGTGAAGCGGAGAAAGTCGTCGAGGAAATATATTCACGGGTAGATCCCAATGCGCGTATCATCTGGGGGACCACTATTGATGAAACATTAAAACGCAGTATCCGCGCAATGCTTGTTATCACTGGTGTTAAATCCAAACAGATCCTTGGTCCTGAATCACGTGCATTGGACAATAAAGAATACGGGATTGATTTTGTCGCATAACACAAAACAATAATCCGCCAAATTCTTTATATATAAGGTATTATTTGACGCATACTAGTGTACATCAGGTGTCTACCGTGAACAAAAAAGAAGGTTTCCTCAAAAAAGCATGGGATATTCAGCATCGAATCGAAGCACGTCAAGACCGCATAGGTAAAGGCAAATACGGCCGTGTACTCAAGATGGCGCGTAATCCCACAAACGAAGAATACGCACGAACATCAAAAATAACTGGCGCAGGAATTCTCCTTATTGGAGCAATCGGTTTTGCAATCTATATATTCAAGGAACTAGCCGTACCGCACATTCTGGAAGCCTTAGGATATTAACAAAAAAACGGGTGTAGAATCTTATGGTGGCTGAAGAAAATTTTGATGATACTGAAGAAGAACAAACAAAGATATTCACCATAAAAACACAAGTCGGTAAAGAACAAAACTCCGCTGATTTAATTAATAGTAGAGTACAAAAGTCAAAATTGAAGATACCTGCAATTTTAGTAACACCCGAACTACGTGGATATATTTTCGTTGAAGGCTACGATGAAGAACGACTAAAAGATGTCACCAAAACTATTTCGTACGCACGCAACGTTCTTGATGGCAATACACCAATAGATCAGATTAAACATTTTCTCACACCAACCTCCTCGGTAGCAAAAATCACTGAAGGAGATGTCGTAGAAATGGTCGCAGGGCCATTCCGAGGTGAAACAGCAAAAGTAACACATATCGATGATACTAAAGAAGAGATCACCGTAGAACTTTTTGAGTCAATGGTCCCCATACCCATTACGGTACGTGGGGAACAAGTACGTATTCTAAAGCGAAAAGATGAAGAAGAACAAAAGGAGGCGTAAAGAATGGCAGAAACAGTTGAAGCACTTGTAGAAGGCGGAAAAGCATCCGCAGGTCCACCCCTCGGACCAGCGCTTGGTCCGCTTGGTGTAAACATCATGAACATCATTAATGAGATTAACAACAAAACCAAACAGTTTCAAGGTATGAAAGTACCTGTAAAAGTAATTGTTGACCCGAAAACAAAAGATTTCGAAATAGAGGTAGGAACACCACCCGCAGCATCACTGATTCTCAATGAAATAGGTGCAGACAAAGGATCTGGGGCAGCAGGATCACATAAAATTGGCAACATCACCATGGATCAGATACTCAAAGTTGTACAAATGAAAGAAGGTGGCCTACTCGGCGCAAACATGAAACAAAAAGCAAAAGAAGTAATTGGTACCTGTGTGTCAATGGGAGTAAATGTCGAAGGGAAGAAACCTAAAGAAATACTCAAAGCAATTGATGCAGGTGAATTTGACGAAAAATTCACGTAAAAACCACACAATACATCTCAGAGTTTTCTTTTATATTCTTTTAAGCCCACGTTGAAAAAATTGTGCAATGGATTTTACCATACGCTGCTGCCGAATGTGTAACGGTATTGTTGTTCCCTCTCCCCAGGTATGTTTCTTTTCAATTTCACCAAGTACTGCATCAACAGTAAGCTCAGTGGTATCCACAACAGTATACCCATAGCCCGCAAAAGCAGGTTCATGTGCATCACTTCCCCCAGTACCACCCAGGTCTAAAGATTCTGCAAGACGAACAGTCGCCAGATTCGTCTGAGGTAGGCTACACGCATTAAATACTTCAATAGCAGATATTCTAGCCCTAATCCGCGAAAGATTATGATTTTTGATCCCTGATAAATTCCGAGATACATGCGGCACAAGGGGAACACCACCAGCATCTCTGATTTTTTCAATTGTTTCCACCACAGATAATCCTCTAGGTATCTCTTTTGTCACATTTAACCCAAGTATATGTCCCTCCTTGGAGGATATCTCCACTCCAGGTATTACAAGGAATTCATTGGATGTTTCTTTGAGAGCCATCTCCACTCCAGAAAGCGTATTATGATCGGTCAATGCCATACCCTGAAAGCCATTTCGCCGTAATACCTTAATAATTTCTTTAGGTTTACCAACACCATCTTCAGAATATTGTGAATGAACATGTAAATCAAGTTTCAACATACCAATAAACCTTTTCATCAAGATAGCTGGCAATGCCTTTATAACCTTACGGTAACCTCTGAAATTGATTATATGTTAAATAAAACCAGCCAGGTGATACTATTTACTACGATGGCAATAAATCCCACTCGCAACGCATTTTTTTTATCAAGATACAGTAGATAATAGGAAACCAGACTGAAAGAGCAGAAAACCATCACTAAAACCACTAGCAAACCTACCCGCCATGAACCCAATAATACTTCAGCGACAAAACCAATGATACTTACCAGTAAAGCCGATAATAGTATACGTCGTGTTCGAAAACTAAACACTTCAAACATGTCTAACAAATTACTCTGATTTAACAACACGAGAGCTCCATAGAGTATCAACAAATCAAGAATGAAATCAATAATGAAAATAAGCGGAAATATGATAATGGTCATGCTCTGAGAAAACGAACTGAAATGTTGCGTAACCACCGTATCATTTGGAGTTGCAGGTATCGGGTTTGCGCTAACACTAAAGCAAAATGTCAAACCCAAAAGCACTAGGAGATACACGGGGTTTATAGGATATGAAAGCCGAACCATGATACAATCAACCGGTATTAGTGAAGGGATTATATAAAAATCCTATAAATTATTTGCGTTTTTTCATCCTCATCAGCATATTTATGTATACCCTTACGGTTGCCATGACCAGGTTACAACAATGACCATACATCTCGTAATTGGGACCCAATGGGGAGACGAAGGAAAAGGAAAAATCGTGGACTATCTCGCAGAAAAAATGGATTATGTTGTTAGATTCCAAGGGGGAAACAACGCAGGACATACCATTAAAGTCAAAGACGATATTTACAAACTTCATCTTATACCCTCAGGGGTTATACATGGTAAAACCGGGGTACTCGGTAATGGCGTTGTCATCGACCCTGAGATACTAATAAATGAAATAAAGGAACTCACCAATCGCGGTATACAACCCAATCTTATAATCAGCGACCGTGCTCATGTGATACTGCCCTACCATAAAATGCTTGATGGTGCAGAGGAACACTATATGGGTAACCAGTTTATCGGAACCACTAAACGTGGGATAGGACCGTGTTACAGTGATAAAATATCACGCAGAGGCATTCGTACTTGCGACCTCCTGAACAAAACAAGCCTCATTTCAAAACTTGATAGTATATTACCTCAAAAACAAAAACTCCTCAACAGCTATGGCATCAAAGAGAAACTCAACAAACAGACAATACTCACTAAATATCTAAGATATGGGGAAAAACTCAAGCCATATATCAAATCAACACACATAGAACTAAATACCGCCATCATTCAAAAAAAACATATAATATTGGAAGGCGCACAAGGTACTCTATTAGACATCGACTTTGGCACATATCCATACACCACCTCCTCGCATACCATTGCTGGCGGCGCAAGTATCGGAACCGGGATACCACCCCACACGATACAAAGTATAACTGGAATCGTCAAAGCATATACCACACGTGTCGGAGAAGGACCATTGCCAACCGAACAAAAAGGCATGACTGGCAAACATCTCGCAGAAAAAGGCCATGAATACGGGACGACCACTAGTAGACCTCGACGATGCGGCTGGCTTGATCTTCCAGTGGTCAAGCATTCATGCACCATTTCTGGTGTCACCAATCTGGCGGTAACAAAACTAGATGTACTCACGGGACTTAAAAAAATCCAAATCTGCACGCATTACACACTTCAGGGTAAAAAAATCCAGTCTATCCCTGCTGAAATACAATCAGTAAATAGATGCAAACCAGTATATACTACATTATCTGGCTGGGAACATCTTGATTCATCTGCAAAAAAAATATCTGATCTTCCAAAAGAAGCGCAAAATTATCTAAGTTTCATCGAGCAGAGCCTCAGCATCCCTATAACCCTCGTATCAATAGGCCCTGCACGAAATGAAACCATCTACTGTCATTAACCTAGCTCTTTTACATCAACAACTGTAGCAACCCAACGAAGAAAAGAATTACACGCTGCTCGTAACGCGCTCACATCTTCTGATGATATATCAAGAATGATTTTTTTATCAGTATGACCAAGTGAGATACGCGTTTTAGAAATCCGTTGTTTCACCTCTGGTAAAACAGCACTATACACGATATTGGCATCTCTAATAGTATCGAACTCAAACACAACACATGCTGAAGGCATACGTGAAAAGAGAAATACCACTCTTACTGATAATCCTTATGCATATGCAACTACATATTCAGCTACAGAAAAAAGAAAAAAACACGTTATCTCATACTCTTAGTAAAGGGAAATTAGAAAATAACCTAAAAAATGTTTTTTCTTGTTATTTTCATTTCCCTATCCACACCCCTACATCAGAAAAATGAAGAGGAAAAACCATGTTTTTACTGCGATGCCATATCTAATGCAACAATTCGTTTACGAATGTATACGATTAAATAGAATACGAGCACTAATGCAAGTAAGAACCCAGATAACAAACCGGGTAACTGATAGGATACTAAGAAATTATATGCTGCATGTAATACCATAGCCAGCAGGAGAAACGGTAGAACGGCAAGCAACGAGGACTGATTCATGATTACTTTGCCATATCCATAACCGGTAAACGCGGTTGCTGATGCATGTAATAAGCATCCACCAAAACTACGTAAAATCATAAGCACAACAAATATTGCTAACCCTTGTGTGAGAAAAACACTCCCATAGAGAAGGTTCTCTGTTGCGGCAAAACCAAGCCCTGCTGCTGCTCCATAAATGAAACCATCTTCAAGTTCATCGAGTTCTCGACGGATAACGTTGAAACTGAGGACCAGCGGTTTAGTTATCTCCTCTGCAAACGGTGCGATAAGTACCGCTGAAGTAAACCCTATCATATCGCCACCAAGAGGTGAGGTGTAAAAATAGGATCTGAACACCATCTCTAGTATAAGAGCAGCGATCACTGCGATAGTTGCACCCCAGATAAAACAAATAGCAATTGGTGTCCATCGTTCAAGATTATATTTTTCTGTGTTGCGAATCCATATGATATAAAGTATCGCAGGCAGAAATGCAAACGTGATTAAGAGAACAAGTTCACCACTATTCACAGGGATAAGTTATCAGGTGAAGGTTAAAAGTTTTTTTGTTAAGTTTATTTTTCTGGTCAATACGATTTAATGCGTTTGGCAAGTGTTGGTCGCTCTTTATAGAATACTTTGCTACCACAGTAGGGGCATTGCATACCAATGTTTTTTACATCAAATTGCACTGATTTTTTACACAAACCACATTTATATCGTGTCATACTACTCACTCAACTTCAAGTGTTTCAGTTTCCCCTCGCATGAATTTATCTACATTCTGTGCTGCTTCTGTGCGTGGTATATATGCACCACCTGCGAAGGTATGATTGCATTTTTTGCATTGCCAGATTCCTGTGCTAATCCGTTGAATGGATTGATTGCCGCATTGGGGGCAGACGTGTTTCATTCGTTGTTGGCGTTCTACATCACGAATACGAGTACGGGCGCGTACACCATAACGTGCTTTATATCGTCCGGAAGTTCCTACTTTTTTGGTTCTTCGTGCCATCTTTATTTCCCTGTAGTCGTATATAATTGTTTTCTGATTTCTTTGCCGTTATCAACCGCTACTTTAATAACTTTTTTAATCTCCTCCACAGTAAATCCCCCATTAAGACCTTTTTGCATCGCTCTGATATCACCTTTTTCATCAGTTGCTACTGTTAGACGGGCTACAGCGATGTCTTCTTCGTCAAGGGAGGGGTCAGCAACGATAACATTGTTGAATTTTGCAAAGGTACATGAAATCGGTGGTTCTGCCAGTGGAAGGGGGTAGTCTTCGCCTAATTCATATCGTTCTGCGGGTACTTTTGCAGTCATTAATGCGGCTAGTGCCGCAAGTGATGCTGCGTCAAAGAGGTTGCCATCATAATCAAGAATGTGAATATCTATAAAAATAATCCATACTTTTTCTTTGGGTTCTATGCAGAGTTTTTCAAGGTCAATAACCTTTGATTCACGTACTCCACGATCAACCACTCGTGCAAGTTCTATTGCGTCTTCTCGTGGGGGACCAGATTCAAAATCAGGGGATGCCAGCGGAATTAACTCAGCGCTTGTGGTCATAACGCCCATAGCAGGTGAATCCGGGTAGGGTTCACCAACATCCATTTTTATACCAGTTAACACTTGAGTATTCCCAATTTTTACTCGAGCCGAGCCTTCAGCTTTTGATATCACATTGGTTTCAATGGTGATATTACGATGTTCAGTGAATTTTCTTCCATCTGCACGTTTTCCTTGATCAGCTAGCTTCTCAAGAAATTCTCGTTTTATCTGAGGGACAATTGTCATTGTTTAATCTTCCTCCGCAAGATTTTTGTATGTATTTAAAAGTGCTTGATGCTGCATTTTTGAGACATCATGACATCCCTTTATTGCCATATCTAGTGCTTGTTCAAACTCAGCAGTTGTAAAATGACCATCCATTTGTAATAAAATGATTTCATCAGTCCGCGGGGAAATAGCCACTGGTAAATCAGCTTGGCCATAATTATCTTCTGCTTTACCAAGATCAAGAACCACGGTATCACCAATTTTTCCTGCAGCACACGAAACGGGTATATCAACCATAGGGATTCCTGCATCCGCAAGGGCCACACCTGCAGCGGTTAACCCTGCACATCGAGTGCCTGCCTCTGCATCAAGGATCTCAATATTGACATCTATCGACGCACGAGGAAACTGCTCAGTAAGAATAACCCGTTCTAACGCCTCGGATATAACCTTTGATATCTCCCGGCTCCGGCGATCGGGACCAGGTCGTTTACGATCATCTACACTAAACGCTGCCATATTATATTTAGCATTCACAATAGCACGGAGCTGATTCTGTGTATGACGCGGTATAGCCTCCCGTGGACCATACACTGCAACCATAACCTTATTACCGCCCCATTCAAGATAACATGAACCATCCGCTCGATGTAATACACCCGGTTCTATTTTGATATCACGTAACTGATTAGCGGTTCTACCATCTAAACGTTTTCCATCACTACTTATCAATTCAATATCTGCATCCATTTCATTGCACTTCCTTTGCATCTTTTTTTAATAATTCCTCAATTTTATTTGTCAAACCAAAACTCAGTGATTCATTTTCAATTATTTCAATCATTTGTGTTACCGTAGCTATACCATCTTGATCTCCATCAATCCAAATACGTCCATTCTGGCCGACAAAAATACGACATCGAGTATATTTTTTAAGCAACTCGATCATCGACCCTTTTTTTCCAATAATCCGTGGTACCTTAGACGGTTCCACATCAATAATATTCCCGGTTTTAATTTTAAATAAATTACGATCATTCATAGTAATTTGCAATTTCTTGGATTCATCAACAGATGAAACCTTAGACATTATTGCATCACCATGTGTTAAGTATTTCTCAGTATCGCCAAAGTCTATCTTCCAGGGAACCTCATTTACATGCAATAATGCTGGATACGGGGCATTAATATCAACCAGCCAACTGGACTGCATGGCATCCTCAACGACGCCAATTATAAAATCACCTACGATAGCATCATATCTACCTTTCAGTGGAGATACATTGAGATATTGACCACGTTGATTGAGAATACCTAATCGTTCAGCGTAAATCTTACCATTTTCAATAAATGTACCATGTCCTGATTTGTTTTTTTGTGCCTCACCTAGAAGTTGGCTGGGAATAACAATTTCACGTGTTTTAACATTCATGATAAAATTACCTCAAAAAATCCTTATTTGATAATACGCGTATCAACGTTGCCTTTTGTTACCTCATTTAATCGATCATAAAAGTCTGTTTGCATACCCGCAGGAAGCCGTATGATACCCAGCCATGATCCATCTGACTGCCAATCCTCACGTTCTAAAACTCCAAATCCGCGGATAACACCGTAGGCTTTTCCAATATGTTCTGCAGGTATTTTAACAGAAATTTTAACTTGCTCCATGGATATCGGAATAATCGGTCGTAACGCCTCCACGATTGTTTTTACTTGCACGTCAACAGGTTTTACCGGATCGATATGTACCCCTGCTTCTTGTATCGCCCGTTCAATAC
>CAZRMY010000010.1:0-33998 GCA_964601295.1 uncultured Thermoplasmatales archaeon
TGTCAATAAACGAGGGCACTACACGAATTTTACTTATGATGCAATCAATCAGCTTATTAAAATAACAGATGCAACGAATAACAGTACCGCATTGTCCTATGATGCCGTGGGGAATCTTAAACAAGTCACTGATCCCAATGGTAATGGATATACATATACCTATGATGAGTTGAACCGTATCACTGAGATAACAGATGGTATTGGACATAAAACAGAGTATCAATATGATGCTGAGGGTAATCTGAAGAAATTTATTGATGCAGCAGGGCGATATGAAGAGTATTGGTATGATGCAAATAACCGGTTAACTACTGCGGGTAACCCGTTTGCTGGTAATTATATCCAGCTTTCGTATGATCCAAAAGGAAACCTGGTAAGTGTTACAGATGCTAAAGGCGTTATGATGCAGTTTTCATATGACACCTTGAATCGTCTATCAGCAGTTACCCCACAAAGTGGATTATATGCGGTAACCTATGAATATGATACTAATGGTAATATTATCCAACGGCAGGATGAAAATGGGGCAACAACCAATTATAGTTTTGATGCAAATAATAGAGTTGTTGAAATTGAGTATCCTTTGGGAAATATTACTTTTACACATGATGCGCAGGGAAATGTTATCCATGCAGCAAATAATGGTATTGGTTTAAATGATACCGTAAATTATACCTATGATCCCCTTGGACGTGTGACAAATATCTCTGTTGGCTACGGTGTGTTTACGAAAAATTTGAGCTATAGTTATGATGAACTTGGCAATATTGTTACGATGACTGATCCAGAAGCAATATCAACAACATATGAATATGATCCACTTAACCGTCTTATTACGCTTAATGATCCGAGTACCGATACAGTTACCTTTGCCTATGATAATGGCAGTAGACGTACACAGACAACATTTTCAAATGGACAATATACAACCTATCTCTATGATGATGCAAATAGACTATTAAATATCTCAAATAAACGAGCTGATGATTCAATCATCACTAGTTATAGCTATGGTTATGATCCGGTTGGAAATCGCCTTTCAATGATTGACCATAACAATAATGTTACAGGATATTCCTATGATCAGGTCAATCGTCTATCAACTGTCAATTATCCTAATGGAGATATGGTCAGCTATAGTTACGATGTCAATGATAACATTTTTACAAAAACTGTTAATGGACTAGTAACAACGTATACCTATGATGTTGAAAATCGGTTGCAATCTGATGGGACATACACGTATACTCATGATAACAATGGAAACCTACTCTCTAAAAGTGATATGGGTGGCACGACCGGGTATACGTATAATGAAGAAAATCAGCTTACGGGTGTAACATTACCAGATACGTCAACGGTAAGCTATACCTATTCACCGTTCTGGGATCGACTCAGTAAAACCAACACAACAGATACTACCTATTATTTTTATGATAAAGAAGATCTTCTTATGGAATTTGACAGTACAGGCTCATTGAAAACCAGATACACACATGGGCCAAAAATCGATGAACCACTTATCATTGACCATGAGGAAACACGTGGATATTATCATTATGATGGACTAGGTAGTGTTACAGCATTGACTAATGTTTCCGAGCAAGTCATTAATAGCTACGGGTTTGATGCTTTCGGAAGTCTCAGACAGCAAACCGAACAAATAGAAAACCCATATAAATATACAGCCAGACGAGATGATGAGGAAATAAATCTCTATTACTATCGTTTTCGTTCATACGATCAGGTAACAGGTCGGTTTCTGCAGAAAGATCCTCTGGGAATTAAAGAGGGTATGAACCTCTATACCTATGTTAATAATAATCCAGTAAACTATGTTGATCCATATGGTGAACAACCATCTTCTTATCTTGATGAACGATGTGTACAACAAGCCTGGGCACGATATCGTGCGAAAATCAATGGATTGTCACCTGATGAATGGGATAATCCAGCGTGCGATCAACTACAGGCGGAGTTTGATAAACTTGATGAGGATTATAAACGATTACAAAAAGCATCAAAAGATTTAGCCGAGGCAGAATATAAAAAAATTGTGAATTTTGTTGGCAATCTTATTACCAATCTTGTTGTTGCAATCACCTCAGTTTTTACTGGTGGTACCACTGGTGTAATTTATTGTGCGACACTTGCTGCAGCAGGGTCAGGTACTACTACGTATGTAGCCACAGGTGATGTTAATGCAGCAGTTCAAAACGCGGCAGTAAGTGGGACAGTCGGTGCAGCTACAGGGCGGCTGGGTCTAGATGATGTCACTTCTGGTGCAATTGGTGAAGGTATAAATGCTGCTCGAGGATCTGATGAACCTGATGTACCAGATGTATCTGGTCTTGGTGATCTGAGCGATCCAGATTACGTTCGACAGCTCATGAACCATTATGAAAACTATAAAGCATGGGGGAAAATGAAAAATCTCGTTGATCGGATTCTCAAGGAACTAGAGAAAGCCCGAGATGCAGCGGCTCGGAGACTACAACAATGTAGTTATGATGAAGGAGCTGCAGCAAATGCGGGGCTTGACAAACTTAAAGCTGAACGTGAAGCAGATATAGCTAAATGCAGGGTTCAGCTTACCAAATCTCCTTCAGGAAGCTCTTATGTTGATCCTGCACCTGATCCAGATCCTGATGATGATCCGCCAGAGAAACCTAAGGATCCACCAGAACCACCTGTTATAACACCAACTGGAGGAGGTAGTGGCGGAGAAGGTCAAAATGGCGGTAGCCAAGAATGGACATTTGGCATTGGATATAATCCTTTAGAGCCTGAGGATCCAGAAGGTGGGCCATGGTGGCCTATATGGCTTCCAGGTCCATGGAAATGGCCATTAATACCAATTACTATCACTCCTAATGGTGGAGGCGGTTGGGGTGAACCTCCCGGCGAAGGAGGATATGGTATGATTGATCCACCACCAGGATATTGTGAATACCGAGTTGTATACTTTAGCAGTGACGCTATAAATGACCTAGGTGATAATCAAAAAGCGCTTTACAATGCTATCAAATGGGCAGCTCATGAAACAAATACAACCACAACCTATGTAACTATCATGCCCGGAGATGGAGGGTATGACAGTTGGACTGATTGGCTTAATTTTGATACCGCATATTCTGATGTTATTATCACCCGATGGTCTAATCAACCAGATGAACGCGAAACCATTACCTATTCAGGATTGAAAGCACGAAATCCTGATGTAATCATTGATAGCGATCATGCACTTGCAAGTCAACAGGGCGGGTATTATACTAAAGATGAAATTGAAGCGATTCAAACATATCTTCATGATGAACATGGGTATATTGCTACTTTTGGTACATTAGGAGGCAATGCAGGTCAGAGTAATCAGACAACACATCTTATGGGGGTTCTAGGGTTAAACAAGAGTGATGGGGAACCATCAAAATACACGAATTCAAATGCATGGGAAATCGATAACCCACAGCATCCAATCTTCAATGATATTTCAGCGGGATGGAATCCCGGTGATGTAACCGGAAATGTTGACATTGGTCACTGTCCAGGGTGTGGTGAAAAACATCTTGGTGCACGGCTTGGTCATCTCAAGAGCAGCACGGGTAATCATCATGCGGTGATTTCGGCATATCAGATCTGTTTTGCTCCTTTATCAGAAGATAAGCTACTTGGTACCAGTACCGGTGAATGTGTTACGGTGCATAATTCGGTGTATTTCGGTAATCGAGTAATTGATGATACTGGAAATAATCATGATGTATTATATAATGCGATAAAATGGACTGCGGAACATGATGATACCACGGTGACTCAGGTGAGTGTTATGCCGGGGTGGGGCGGTTATGATGGTTGGAGTCAGTGGCAGGCGTTTGATGCAAAATATACAGATATCACCGTGTCACGATGGTCAGATCAACAATATAGTCGTAATACGATTTCTATTCCTGGACTCGAAGCTCTTGATGTTGATGTACTTATTGATAGTAATCATTCCTCTGCTTCTCAACAAGGTGGTTTTTATAGCGAGGATGAACTGCTTGCTATTGAATGGTATGTGAAGACACGTGGACATGGGTATATAGCAACCCATGAGACACTCGGCGAGAACAGTGGGCAAACGACACAGACTAGTGCATTACTGGATTTACTCGGGCTTAAAAAGACAGGAACTATAGCTAGCTATGGTAATAGCAATGTTTGGACGATCGATCAGCCGTATCATCCAGTAATCTATGGTGTAAATACATGGAATCCTGGAGATGTAACGGGAGAGATCGATGTTGATACAGCGGTAAAAATAGCGCATCTTTATAGTACCTCTGGAAACCATCATTCACTTATAGCGGTAAATCAAGGGCTTGGACGTGCAGCATGTGTGTGTAACTGTAGTGATCCACAAGTTGATTATATAAAAATTACAGATTCACATGGTGGCAGTGAATTACTTGATCAAGAAATTGACATATATAACACGATAATTGGGTATGCTTCAGCATACAACAATTCAGAAGGATACATAGGAGATATACCTGTTAGCTGGAATGTTATAAATGATACGTATTCCACTGCCTCTACTTCACCATATATGGGTATTAGTTCAACATTTACCTCTGGTGCATATAGTGGATACCCAATTTGGAATATTGATGATGGATATGGACATACAGATAGTGTAAACCTCCATATAAATGGTATTCCAATAATAACTAACATTAGAGATATACCTGATCCACAAGAGTTGGGTGGATGGGTAAATATCACTTGTGAAATAATAGATGGAGGAGATATATCAACAGTTAAAGTAAATATTACTCATCCAGATTTATCAAATGAAAACAAAACAATGATACAAATAACCGGTACAAAAAAATACTATTATAATTCAACATATTCTACTGATGGTACTTATGCGTATCATATCTGGGTTAATGACATAAGTGATAATTCATCAAAATCAGAAGAGTATACCTTTGTTGTCAATCCACCTGTAAATAATCCACCAGACAAACCCATTAATCCAGATCCACCACATACGGCAACAGATGTTGATGTGAATCCAACACTTAGTGTTGACGTATCTGATCCTGATGGGGACAGTATGGATGTTTATTTCTATAATGCGTCTGGACCAACGTTGATAGGCGTTGATACAAATGTACCAACTAGTACTCAAGCATCCATTACATGGAATGATTTGGAGTATGAGACTATATATTATTGGTATGCAGTTGCTGATGATGGAGAATACAGTAATCAATCAGATACTTTTATGTTTACCACTGAAATAGAACCAATACTCTGTGGTGATGCTAACGGTGATGATATCATCAACATCTCTGATGCCGTGTTTGTGATCAACTATGTGTTCATACCGGGAAGCCCAGCACCAGATCCCGTATGTAAAGCCGATGTGAATGGTGATGGTGTGATTAATGTGAGTGACGCGGTGTATCTGATCAACTTCGCGCTTCTACCGGGTAGCCCAGCACCAGTTGATGACTGTTGTGGATAATCTGATCGCAAGTCATTAAATAAATGAACAATCGGTTTACCTCTTCATTTTATTTTATTTCGTGTAACGTTTCAACGCAAGATTAATATATAAGGTTTCACTTATAATATTTTAGTCGCATTAGGGGAATTAAGGTTATGGAAAAAAAAATAACGATTAAAACTGGGCTAGTGATTTCCGTTGCATTTTTATTTATTATGATAGGTATTTTTCAGACTACGGCCACTGGGATTGACCTCCAACAACGGACAATGATGAGATCAGATACCCTGCATCCTTTAATAGCTACTCAGAATGAAGGGAGCCTTAGCGGGTATGTGACGGATCAAAATATGGATCCATTAGAAAATGCGCTAGTACGGGTTTCTTTTCATGACACCTACGAGGAAGATTATACTGATTCATCTGGTTATTATCATGTTACCAATATTCCAATCTGTTATTGTTTGAAAAACGCTACAGCATCAAAAGAAGGATACAGTATGGAATGTGTGTTACTGAGTATTGGTGAGAACACGGAATACGATTTTGTTTTGCAACGGGATGACGTGTTGTGTGGCGATGTTAATGGTGATGGTATTATTAATATCGCAGACCCTGTTTATATGATTAATATACTGTTCAACATTTGGCCAGAGTTGAGTCTTGACTGTCGTGCTGATGTTAATGGCGATGGTGCTATCAATATTTCTGATGTCGTGTATCTGATCAATTACATTTTTATCCCCGGGTGTCCTGCTCCAGTGTCGGATTGTTGTGATTCGAGCTAATAAATGATATTTCCCTTCTTTTTTTATGTTTTTTTTTTATGTTTTTTTTAGCTTGTTTACCCAGAAATATTGAAAGTATATAGATTTATATAGAAATAAGAGTTACTTGTGTGGTAGATGTGGTGAAGTGGTATGAGTAAATATATTGTTGCTGTTGTGGTACTGCTGCTCTGTGCAGGTTTGTTGTGTGGGTGTCAGGAATCTGAAGGGCCGAATGGTGAAGAACCCCTGAGTGGTGGTAGTTTTACAAGTATTGCGATTGGTGATAAACCAACGGAGGATTTTGATCATGTGTATGTGACGTTTTCCGAGGTGTTGTTGCATAGTAATGAAACTGATTGGGTGAATATTTCGTTAGATACGATGATGGTTGATTTGATTTATTTACATGTGCAGAATTTATCTGAGGTTATTGGTGTTGAGGAGTTGCAGGCGGGTAATTATACAAAGTTGTGGATAGTTGTTGATAATGCTTCAGGGGTGTTGAATAGTACCGGTGAGACAGTGTTTTTTGATGTGCCCTCGGGTACGTTGAAGATTCAGCATTTGTTTGATATTCGTGAGGGTAATACGACGATTACGGTGGATATTGATTTGGATAATTCGATTGTTGAGCTGGGTCATGGTGGTGGGTATAAGTTGTTACCGGTGATTGGTGCGTTGCGTGTGCAGCATGCGAATGGGTCGTTGGAGCAGGTGCGTGATCGTGATCGGTTGAAGGATAAGACAGGTAATCGGGGGCCTGCGGTTGATTTGCGGGCGAATGGAACACGTGGTAAACCGGTGTCGACGTGTGTTAATTCTAGTATTTCTTTTAATGCGTCTGAGACGATTGATATTGAGGGTGATACGTTGACGTTTAGCTGGGATTTTGGTGATAATACGACGGGTACTGGTATGGTGGTGTCTCATAGCTATGAGAGTAATGGGAGTTATTGGGTTACCTTAACGGTGAGTGATGGTGAGCTGGAGAGTACGGCGAGTGTTCATGTGGTTGTTAAGCAGTGTGGTCAGGGGGATAATGGGGCGGGTAATGGTCCTGCTTAATTCTTATTTTTCCTTATGATTAAGAGGTATATGGGTTACTGAATTTTAAAATGTAACGTATGTTACAATTTATCTTTTTTTAGAAAAATTTATATTTGCTATGAGTATTATCTTTTGATATAAAAAATTAGGGAGGACGTTGTTTATGAGAGAAAAAATTATAGGTATATTAGTAGCTATGCTGATGTGCTGTGCTGCGTTTGTTTCGGCAGCTGGTTATCAAAATGTTGATTCAAAGGATAGTATTCCGCCTGTTGCCCGAGTGGATTGGGAGCCTGGTGATGATCATAAAATGCATTATCCACAGTTGCCTGATGAGGACGGTTGGGATGTGTATGCCACGGTGGGTTTGGCGCAGTATCCGGATGTGGTATTGGCTGATGATTGGCAATGTTCTGAGTCTGGTCCAGTGACAGATATTCATTTTTGGGGGTCATGGATGAATGGTTTTCCGGGTGTTATTGATGCGTTTGAAATAGCTATTTATACTGATATTCCAGCTGATCCACCAAATGTACCGTATAGTAGGCCGGGTGCATTGTTATGGGATCGGACGTTTTTTGCGGGTGAATGGACGGAAGTTGTTGTTGTTTCACCGACGTTTCAGGGGTGGTATAATCCAACTACTGGTGAGACGTTGTTTGATGATCACACTGAGTACTATCAGTATAATATTGTGGATATTGCTGATCCGTTTATTCAGCAGGAGGGCGAGATTTATTGGCTAGCTATTTCTGCTGTGGTGTTGCCTGAGGAGGAACCCCAGCCGTTGTGGGGATGGAAATCTTCTGAGGATCATTGGAATGATGATGCGTGTTGGTCGTATGTTGGTGACTTGAATTGGGTTGATTTATGGGAGCCATCACCGCCGCCGATAACTAATAGTTATTGGATTGAATTTGATGCAATGGGGATTCCGGTTATGGCGGGTGGTACTGATTATTATGATGATGGAGCTTCTTTTAATGGCTGGTATTATTATGAGAATACTGGTTGGTGGAATATTTGGTTCTATGATCATCCGTTTGATCCTGAGCGGTATAAGGATATTTTCATTAATTTTGAATGGTATCCTACCACTGAACCGTATTTTATTGAGGTTGCGATTAACTGGGCGACTGATGCTTGGATACCTGGTTTTCCTCCACCAGTTCCACCGCTGTTGCCTGATGAGGAAGATTTGTATATTTATCGAGAGTATGTGCCGATTATAGGGCCAGGGCCTGTTGAGTATTTTGCGCAGGTGCTCGAGTATAATCCTGAATGGGTGTCTATTGATGTGATGGGGCAGAATGTTGTTATTCCACAGGGTATTATTACGCATCAATGTTTAGGTGATCAATCACTTGATCTTGCGTTTGTTATCACGGGTGATTATGCTGAGGAATATGATTTTGGTGATGCCCCAGATCCAACGTATGAAACGCTGCTTGCAAATGATGGTGCGCGACATGCCATTGTACCGGGTGTACATTTAGGGCATGTTATTGATAATGAAGCTGATGGGCAGCCTACTGGTGATGCCTTAGGTGATGATCTCAACCCACTTATGGGTATAGATGATGAGGATGGTGTCATATTCACCAGCCTTTCGGTTGCAGGGTCTTTGGTGACTACAAAAATTATTGCGTCTGTTCCGGGGTATCTCAATGCATGGGTTGATTTCAACGCGGATGGTGATTGGGCTGATGCTGGTGAGCAGATATTTACCGATGCTGCAGTGAGTGCCGGTGTTAACTATCTAAGTTTTGCTATACCCGCAAATGCGGCTATAGGGACCACGTATAGTCGATTTAGGTTTGATACTGCTGGTGGTTTAACGTATACGGGTCTAGCATCTGATGGTGAGGTAGAAGATTATCGAGTGTTTATTTTACGCCCACTTGAAAATGTGAAAATGCATTGGGCACAATTACCTGATATTGATAATACTGGTATGGATATTGATATGTTTTGGGTGCCGCTCGGTGATGATTTCTTATGTACCGAAAGCGGACCAATTCTAGATATTCATTTCTGGGGTTCATTTGCTGATGACATATTACCAGCAGATGGCCCAGATAGCTTAACCTTTGATGTCTATATTTATTCTGATTTACCTGCAGATCAAAATCCGAATGGCCCGTGGAGTCAACCAAATGAAATTCTCTGGTATAAACAATTTTTGCCAGGTGAATACAGTGGGTATATTGTGGCTGATAATAACCCCGAAGATTGGTATGATCCCACAACCGAGCTGTGGTTAGATGATAATCATCTGAGCTGTTATCAATATGATTTCTATATTGATGAAAGTGACGCATTTATCCAAGAAGAAGGAACGATCTATTGGTTGGTAATTAAAGATGTGCAGCCAGCGGAACCTGATTACACCTTTGGATGGAAAACAACACAAATTGATTTGCGTTGGAACGATGATGCTTGTTGGCTTGTTGATCCACCGTTTGTGTGGTTTCCAATGGTGTATCCTGATGGTCATGAGTATCAGGGGACAACACTTGATCTTGCGTTTGCTATAACCTCTGGCTCTGGTGTTCTTTGTGGTGATGCCAATGGTGATGGTGTTATCAATATCTCTGATGCGGTTTTTGTGATTAACTACGTGTTTATACCGGGTAGTCCAGCACCCAATCCGTTGTGTCGTGCTGATGCGAATGGTGATGGTACGATTAATGTCAGTGACGCGGTGTATCTCATTAATTATGTGTTTATACCCGGGAGTCCTCCCCCGGTACCAGGGTGTTGTACTCCGCCTTGGTAACCTCCTCTTTTTTCTTTTTATGGGTTATTTTATATACTACTTATTGTTAACAATAGTTAATTAGTGGTAATAGTTGCCACCTACCCTCTCTTAAAAAAGTACATATCATACAAAATGTATTTATATAAGAAGGTAGATTTAAAAATGGATTAGGGGATATTTATGAGAGGAATACCATATTTAAAAAAAATAATGATACTAGCAATAGCTAGTCTCTTTATACTTATGCCGTTGACTGTCGCAGAACCAACGTTACTTAACCATCTGGACATCGATGACTACAGCGTATCATACACACTTACGTTTACCCCTGAGGATTTACAGTTCCGTCAGATAGAGGGATATGATGCTGTAGATTTTGATGGATGCGATTACCTTTCTGATGTGGGGAAACCGCAGTTGCCTACCTTTCCTTTACGGTTAGCATTGCCGTATGGTATGCAGGCAGACCATGTGACCGCTTCGGTTACAGATTCTGTCGTCCTTCCAGATTCCTATACTTTGTTTCCTGCACAACCACCGCGTCCGACAAACATGATGGACAGAACAATTGAATCTTTGGAAGTGGATGCTTCTTTTTATGATACCACTGAGCCGTATCCCGGTAAAACTGTTGAGTTACTCGGTCAAAGTGATCTTGCGGGTCAGGGTATTGCTGAATTGCTCGTGTTCCCAGTTCAATATAGACCATACTCACAGCAACTAGTAGTGTTCACCACGATTGAGATAACTGTTGAGGGATCTGGTGGATATGAGTATGGCGATTATATGCCAGAGAGCTATACAGCAATGGATTCAGAACGGGTTACCGATAGATTGCAAGATATTGTTGCTAATGATGATGCAATATCGCTTCATCATTCTCCGGATGAGACACCACAACAGACATTACTGCCACCGGGTGGGCCGTATGATCATGTGATTATTACATCAAGTAGTCTTGCCTCGTATTGGCAGCCGTTGGTGGAGTGGCATACCCGTCGTGGGTTACGTGATACGGTTGTTACCACAAGTTACATTTATAGTAATTATGCGGGTGCTGATAATCAGGAGGAGATACGTAATTTTGTGATTGATGCATATACTACCTGGGGGACAGCGTATTTCTTGATAGGTGGTGAACATAGCGATGTTCCATTTGAGTATCGGACGTATTATCAGGATAGCACCCCAAGTGATCAGTATTACTCAGATTTTGATGATGACTGGGTATATGAGGTGTTTGTAGGGCGGGTGACTGCGGATGATGAGACACAAATTAATCGATTTATCGATAAGCTCTTGCATTACGAGCAAACCCCGCCTGTATATAGCTATCCGTTGGATGTTTTATTGATTGGTATGGATTTAGATTCCAGTACTCATTGTGAAGATTTAAAAGGATATATTGATAGTAATTATATTCCTAGTCAGTTTAATGTGATTAAGGTATATGATAGCGGTAGTAGTAATCATGAAACCGCGGTGAAAAACGCGTTGAACTCTGGGATGCATCTGGTGAATCATGCTGATCATGGGTTATATAATCATATTGGAACTGGCTCAACGAACCATAACTGGGGGTTATATAGCGGTGAAATTGATGATTTAACGAATGATGACGAGCTTTCCATTGTGACCTCACTATCTTGTTTATCTAACCGAATGGACTCAGATGACTGTATTGCTGAGCATTTTGTGATATATAATGATATGCAAGCCGGTATCGCCTATACGGGTAACACGCGGAATGGCTGGGGATATGTTGGTTATCCTGGGTCGTTGTCCGGTGCATTGGATCGGTTATGGTGGGAAGGATTATTTGATGATAATAAATATCATATCGGTGAGACATTAGTGTACGCAAAAGACGGGTTTTCTACAGGTTCTCCTGATGCAGATTTAAAACGTCATTGTGAATGGGAGTTTAATCTTCTTGGTGAACCTGAGATGCCTATTTGGACCGATACCCCTGAAACGCTCACTGTTACTCACCCGGCTTCGTTTTCATTGGAATCTGCTCCGTTTCTTGTGCATGTTGAGGATTCTACTGGAGGAGATGTAGCTGGTGCGCTTGTGTGTTTATGGAAAGGAGATGAGGTGTACGAGTCAGACTACACTGATACCTATGGTGATGCAGAAATCATTATTTCACCTACAACGCCTGGTGAAATGTATGTTACTGTGACGAAACATAATTATTTACCATATATTGAAAGCGTAGTGGGAACTGGTGAGGCGCCGTATGTTCCATATAATCCTTCACCAGATGATGATGTGACCGCGGTGCTTGTTGATGAGACCTTGAGCTGGGAGGGTGGTGACCCGCAGGGTGATCCGGTGACCTATGATGTGTATTTTGGTGATACTTCACCACCGCCGCAAGTAGAATGGGGGCAGACCGGGACCAATTATGATCCGGGTACGTTGACGAGGAATACCACGTATTTCTGGAAGATTGTAGCTCATGACGATGGTGGTCATTCTACAGAGGGTCTTGAGTGGAAGTTTACGACGATTACTAATCTGCACATGCGGATTGAGGATACCGTTGGTGTGGTGAATCAAGATAATCTTGTGGTACATGTATATGGTGCATGGGATGAACCGATTAAAGCGTATCAAATGTATATCTCGTTTGATACCGATGTGTTTACGTTTGTTGAAGCAAACTTTACGGGTTCTATTGCTGATGAGTATGATGCAGATTATTCACTTGGTAATGAAATGCAGTCTGGTTTGTTGAGTGTTGGCGCGATATGGTTTACCGTTACTATTCCTTCAGGGGGGGGCTTGTTGGCTAAGCTGGTGTTTGATGTTGTGGCGACTGAGCCCTGTGAATCTCCACTGGTGCTTACGACGTATCAGGGGGGTCCCACGGTGTATACCGATGTATCTGGGTTTAGCATTTATCCTGAGTTAGTGCATGGGTCAGTGACGATTACCGATGTGCTCTGTGGTGATGCCAATGGTGACGGTGTGATCAACGTATCAGATGCAGTATTTGTTATCAACTACGTGTTCATACCGGGAAGCCCGGTGCCTGATCCTGTGTGTGTGGCGGATGCAAATGGTGATGGTACTGTGAATGTGAGTGATGCGGTGACACTAATTAATTATGTGTTTATCCCTGGTTCGCCACCGCCGGTGACTGACTGTTGCGGTTAACTATTCCCTTCTTTTTCCATTTTTTTTACTTTGTTTTTATGATACATACCTCATTTAATTAACAATTGTTAATTAAGATGGTGATTTCTGCTTTTCATTTTTCACAAAATTCTTATTTAACATTTATAACAAAATAGGGAGTGATATGTAGAAACTTATTTATATGATAACCTACTATGGTTTACTGGGGGTTACCAATAATGAAGAGATACTGCCTAAAAACACACCTAATTTTAATATTGGCATCGATGCTTGTGCTAACGCCGCTTGCTCATGCAGCTATCCAATCGTATAATCCACAAACATACGATCAATCATCTTCCATGAGTCTTAATCATAGCGTGACTTACGCTGTAGAAGACCTGCGTTTTTCTGAAATTCTGGAATATGATATGATATCGCTCTCTGATGGATATTATTTGTCAGAACCAGGAAAGCCACTGCTTCCCACTAGTATAATTAAACTAGCCGTGCCTCAGGGTATGCAGGCTGAACAAATTGTTGTACTCTCTGAAGAGCACACTGAGCTACCTGGAAGCTTCTCTGTGATTCCTGGGCAATACCCGCTTACCATGGATGATACACCTGCGGATATGGAATTTGTGAACCTTAATTCTATGACGTACAATTCCTATGAGCCGTATCCGGGTGAACTTGTTCGCATTCTTGATCAGTCTGATCTTGCTGGACAGGCTCTCGTGGAACTGGAAATAGCACCGGTACAGTATGTCCCTGCGACTCAGAAACTTGTATTGTACACTGATATTACCTTTGAAGTTACAGGGTCATATGGTTATCAGTATGGGGATTATCTCCCACAGGAGCTATCCGCAGCAGCCTCAAGACAGTTGCAAAAAAGGGTTCGCAGCCTAGTTGACAATCCTGACCAAGTGACACTGCATAACTCTCAACAACCATATAAACCAGTGGATTTACCACCAGATGGGCCATATGATCATGTGATTATTACTGCAGATTCCTATGTGACCTATTATCAGCCGTTAGTGGAATGGAATTCACAGAAAGGGTACCGTGACACCGTTGTTACCACTAATTATATTTATAATAATTATCCGGGAGCTAATAATCAGGAGAAAATTCAGAATTTTATTGAAGATGCCTACACTACCTGGGGTACATTGTATTTTTTACTTGGTGGTGAGCATTCTACCGTGCCTTTCAAATATCGAACGGTTCACGTTGAGGATCATGACCCGGAAAGTATCCCTGGTGATATGTATTATGGTGATTTTGATGGTGATTGGGAAATCGAAGTGTATGTTGGCAGAGTCACAGCTGAAGGATCAGATCAGATAACACGGTTTGTGGACAAAGTGCTCACATACGAGCAAAATCCACCGTTAACCAATTATGTTTTAGATACTGTGCTTCTAGGTATGGATTTAACGGTTGCATCTGATCCGCCGTATTATACGCTTACTGCCGGTGAAGAAGTGAAAGAGTTGATTGATGATTATTATATCCCTTCACGGTTTAACGTAATTGAGGTGTATGATAGTGAGCCGACGAATCATCGAGTTGAGTTTTTAAATGCTTTAGATGATGGGCAGAACCTGGTGAATCATAATGATCATAGTAATTATTATGTACTTGGGGCTGGTGATCGGAATCATAATTCATATGTGACCATTGGTGATGTCAGTGATTTGAGTAATACGAACCGGTTGAGCAATATTTTTTCGGTGGGTTGTCATGCTAACGAGCTTGATCATGATGATTGTATTGGTGAGCATTTTGTGATTTATAATGATGATACTGCTGCGGTTTCTTTTACGGGTAATACTCGGAGTGGTTGGTTTTATGTGGGTGATCCTGATTCATTGACCGCGCGGCTAGATCGGTATTGGTGGCGTGCGTTATTTGATCAAGATATCTTCCGATTGGGTGAGATGTTGGCGTGGTCGAAGAATGCTAATCCTACTTCTCCTGAGGTATGGGAGTATTGTCAGTGGACGTTGAATCTTCTGGGTGAGCCGTTGATGCCGGTGTGGACAGATACCCCGGGGAGTTTTTCGGTGACGCATCCTTCTGAGGTACCCACCGGGTTGTCTGATATATTAGTACATGTTGAGGATGCTCAGGGTTATGATGTTGCTGATGCGTATGTTTGTGCGTATAAAAATGGTGAAGTGTTTGAAACGGGGTATACGGATAATTATGGTGATATTGTGTTATCGGTGGCACCGTTGACTGTGGGTGAGATGACGGTTACGGTGACTAAACATAATTATATTCCTTATTCAGCGGATGTTACTGCAGAGTTAGGAGCTACATACCCGTTTTTACCGCGTGACCCCACCCCCATTGATGAGTTACAGTATCTACGTGATTTTGAACAAGATATCAGTTGGACGGGTGGTGATCCTCAGGGTGATACCGTTACTTATGATATCTACTTTGGAAGCACGCCGTCTCCACCGCTTGTTGCCAGTGCAGTTTTGGGTAATAGCTATGAACCTGGAGAGTTATCGTATGATACGCAGTATTATTGGAAGATTGTTGCTGATGATAACAATGGCTCAGTGACGTATGGGCCGATGTGGACGTTTTCAACGATTGCACAGAATCATATGTATATCGAAGACAGTGTTGCACAGGTAGGAGAAACCGGTGCGGTGGTGCAGATTACGGGTTCCTGGGATCAACCAATAAAAGCCTATCAGATGTATGTATCGTATGATACCAGTAGCCTTGAGTTTTGGAAAGTTGATTTTTCTGAGACAATCGGTAGTAATGCAGATTATGCATTAGGTAATGAAATGGAACCAGGGATGCTAAGTTTGGGTGCGGTTTGGTTTACCGCGGGGTATCCTGATGCTGCAGGTTCTGGATTGCTTGCTGATATTTTGTTTAATGTTACTACAGACACTCCGGGAGATGTGCAGCTTAGTATCACATATTACAATGGCAACCCGAGTGTGTTTACGGATGAGTCAGGATTTAGTGTTTATCCTGATGATTTGGTCGGTGGTGTGTTGACGATTTCAGATATCATGTGTGGTGATGCCAATGGTGATGGTGTAATCAACGTATCAGATGCCGTATTTGTCATCAACTACGTGTTCATACCGGGAAGCCCAGAGCCAGATCCCGTGTGTATCGCTGATGCGAATGGCGATGGTACGATTAATGTTAGTGATGCGGTGTATCTCATTAATTATGTGTTTATCCCTGGTTCGCCACCGCCGGTGACTGACTGTTGCGTATCATAGTTCTTCCACTTTATTTGCATGAGTTTCATACAAATATTTAAATATGTGTAGTTTAATATATATGGATTAACTTAACAGGGAGGTAATTTGAATGAATACAAACGATTTATTAAAGAAAGGAATAGTGATAGGTGTACTGTTTCTCTTTTTTGGAGCTGGTGTTTTTCCTGCTGCTATTGGCAGCTATACCACGAATACTACGCGACTGTCTCTGATGGATACGATACAGGTTGACAATGAAGGAGATGGTGATTATGAGACGATTCAGGAAGCAGTGAACAATGCAAATGAAGGTGATCTCATTGAGGTGTATAGTGGTACGTATGAAGAAAATGTGGTGATTAATACACAGGTGACTCTCCAAGGTATTGATGAGGAACTGGGGAGTGGTGGTGAATCTGGTAAGCCTGTGGTTGACGGTGGTTCTAGTGGTAATGTTATTGATGTGCAGGCTGATGGAGTGATTATAACTGGCCTGGTGATTCAGAATAGTGGTAAAGATGGGAATATTAACTCTGGTGTGTACTGTCGGTATTATAGTACGGTTGAGCTAGCGGATTGTGTGCTGCAGGAGAACCTTAATGGATTGTTATTCAGGGATGAATCAGATGGACATAGTATTCATGATAACAGGTTTTTGAATAACGCGAAAAATAGTGTTTGGTTGAAGGGTTCAGCTGACTCGGTTATTGATAATAATGTAGTGAAGTTTTCAGGGGAATCTGGTATTCATCTCTGGGAGGTATCTGGTGCTGAGGTAACAAATAATGTGGTTACTGATGCTTCAATTAATGGGTTGTACTTGGAGGAAGCCATGGGATGTACGGTTGAAGGAAACTCGTTTTTCAACAGTACTAAAGGCGCTCGTCTTGAGGCTTCTGATGACAATCTGTTTACGGTGAATACTTTTCAAGGTAACAGTGAGCATGGTGTGTATATTTGGGATGGCTCAAGTGAGAACTTGTTTTATTTGAATAATTTTTTGGAAAATGATGTACATGCGTATGATCCGTTTAGTTATCTTAATAATGAGTGGAATGCCGTGTATCCCACAGGTGGTAACTACTGGGATGACTATGAAGGAGTCGATGAAGACCCGGTTGATGGTATCGGGGATTCGCCCTATGATGTTCCTGCTCAGAGTATTGACTACTATCCACAGATGTACATGGAGGATCCAAACCCGCCGGTGGTCACGATTGTGACGCCTGATCCGGGATACTTGTATATTAGTGGAAATTTGATTATGCCGGTTTTGGTAACTACGATTGTTATTCGGGCGATAAATGTCACTGTTGATGCAATAGATATTATCTCAGGGATAGAGCGCGTGGAGTTTTATCTGGATGGTGTACTCAAAGCAAATGATACCACGGAGCCGTATAATTGGCTGTGGAGCCAGTGGACACTGCGGAAACGCCATAATCTTACAGTGGTAGCGTATGATAATGCTGGGAACACAAATAGTACCACAGATATCGTGTGGAAGTTCCTCTAATCCTTTTTTTTCTTTTTATTTATCATTGTATCATAGTACAAAATACAAGTTAAATATACATACCTATATATTTTTAAGGGAATTTAATATATTGAAAACACTATATTTTAATATCACAAGATATGACTGTACAGAAAGATTTATAAATAAACTTTTATTGTGATGGAAAAATTTTATATACGAGTAGATTATATATACTTGTAACCAATTTGCAAAAATTTGGTAAAAATAGGGAGGTAAATTATGAGAAAAAAACATATAGTTTTTAGTGCAATAGCGCTAGTTATTGCAGGGCTGTTGATAACAAGTGCAGCAGGTTTTGGAGTACGTATTACCCCGGAACCAGAGACGGTTGAACAAACCAGTAACGCTCGAGAGATTGTAGATATGGAACCCGCTTTTATGACTGAGAAAGAAATCCAAAAACTCAAATTTGAGCGGATAGAAAACGCAGAACTTGAACCTGCACAGGTGTCCATGAAAAAAACTGCATCTATGCCGGTGCAGGGCGTGGATAAAGCACCTGCTGAGATGTTAGTGGATAATTATAATTATGAGCATCCAGCAATCGCATATGATGGAGCAGATTATCTGGTTCTTGCCTATGAGTTAGAGGATTTAAACGAGTTCGAAGAAGAACTGATCATCGAAGCGGTGAACTACACACCCGATCCAACCGATGTGTATTCGTTCTACTATCCTGGTGACAACGTTGGAGGTAAAGCAACCTATCCAACCGCAGATTATTGGGGTTCTGATGATAGATTTCATCTAGCATATTGTATCCAGAATGCGACTATCAGTAACGGGGATCCCATGAATATACGTATCGATCGTCCGGGAAGCCCTGATAACGGATCAGAAATCAGTAACCGGCAATGGCCATTCCATAATAGTGGTTTCCAAAATTTTATACAGAATGAAATTGCCTGTGATAACACTGTTGCATTTCCGACTAATACAACGGATGAACCCTGGGGTGTAACTAGCTGGCTTGGCGGCTCTGATGGTTCACAATTTGCAGCAGGCGAAGCGGTACCGTTTCTGCACTATCCTGGTGAATCTGGAGGAAATAACAGATATTCCACTATCTCTTGGTATTACCTTGAGAATGCTGGTGGACAGGATGTAATGATTACTGGCTGTGAACACACATCTGCATATGTTGATCCACTCGGCAACAATCCTGATGACATTCCTGTAGAAGGAGATGGAATTTCTATATCCTATCAGGTGTATGACTGGCCCGGTGTTGTAGATGTTGGCGATCCCGTGCAGTGGCATCTAGGTTTCCGCTGGGATGAATATGAATACTTACCAGATTTTGATGGTGTTGCGTATCCACCAGCAGACGGTGGTCTTGGTCTGTGGACATATCCAAATCAAACAACATGGCATCTAAAAAACCCTGTTGTCGCAGCATATGATGACACCATAGTAGTAGTAACCGAAATATATGGACTCAATGAACAAGATCCAGCTGACTCAGATATTATGTGCTGGTATACCTACGATGGGAATTTCTCAAATGCTGATGTCTCATTTATTGCTTCATCATCAAACTATGAGAAAAACCCAGACATTCAATGGATAGAAGGCGACAAATTCCAAGTATCATTCGAATACGTCAACGCAACCAACCCTGATGATGTCACCACCTACATGAGTAAAACCAGTAACGGTGGCGCAAGCTGGGGTCTCTGGTACTACTTCCCAGCATTTGACGGCCTCTCAATAGATGACTACCGACATGCAGATTACAGCGAAGCCGCAGATATCATTGCAATGGAATACGATAACAACTCTTTCATCGATTTATTCCTTGGTGACAGCACCATAGAATCAGATATCGAGCCCAATGCTCCACTTGCACTGTATCCAGAAGATGGCGCAACAGATGTATCACCACTCCTTGATGAGTACGGTGAATATGGATACCTGATATGGGCAGGTGGCGACCCAGATGGAGACACTATAACCTATGATGTCTACCTTGATACAACCAGTCCTCCGACAACACTTATAGGATCCATTGTTGATGATGAATTCATCAACATGACCGAAGCAGGGCAAGTACCACTCGACGAATACACTCAATACTACTGGCAGGTAGAAGCAGAGGATGACGACGGTACCAACACCAGTGAGATCTTTACCTTTACCACCGGTGAAGCACTCACATGTGGTGATGCCAATGGTGATGGTGTAATCAACGTATCAGATGCCGTATTTGTCATCAACTACGTGTTCATACCCGGAAGCCCAGAGCCAGATCCCGTGTGTATCGCTGATGCTAACGGAGATGGCTTCATCAACGTCAGTGACGCAGTGTATCTGATCAACTACGTGTTTATACCCGGTAGCCCAGCACCAGTACAACCAGATGGGTGTCCGTGTACACCACCATCGTAAGGTGAAAGAGTCAGAAAAAAACAAAAAAACTCTCTCCCCTCTTTTTTTATTTTTTATAATTAAAAAACAGCTTTTTGATGTTTCAAATTTTATTCAACAGTTTTATCGGTAAGAAACTCGATAAAATGTGCTAGTGCATACGCACGATGTGACAGAGTATTTTTTAAGCTGGTATCCATTTCAGCAAACGTCTGATCCTCCCCATCAGGGATAAAAATAGGGTCATAGCCAAACCCCTGCGTTCCCTTCTGCATATCACCGATACGACCCATACATTCACCGATAAACACATGATCCCTACCCCTGCTATCACGAAAACCAATCACCGCGCGAAACACCGCTGATCGATCCCGCAATGATTCCATCAAACGTAGAATCCCTTCAAGACCAATCGTATAATACACATACGCCGAATACACACCAGGAAACCCATTCAAACCAGATATAAACAAACCGGCATCCTCAAGAAAAAACGGTTTATCAAACCGCTCTCCGACATGCTGCAACCCAAACCGTGCGACATCCTCCAAGGCAGTCGCCTGCAACTCAGGATACCCAAGATTCTTCTGCACCACCGTAAAACCTTCAAGTTTCAGCAGCTGCGAAACCTCCCGGAACTTCCCCTCGTTACTTGTCACAAAATACAGCTGCTTCACCGATACCGCCCCCGTCGTATAATAGCGTCAATTTTATCCTTCACCAACCCTGCATCACCCTGATACACCTGGGCATAACGACCCCACACATACCCAAAACACTGTGGATGTGCAGAATGCGTTGACTCAAACGCCTCCATAAGCACATGTAAATCAACGCCTTTTGCCTCCAGCTCATCAGACACTCCTCCAAGACCAAAATCAATCAAATGCACGCGGTCATCCACCAGAATCATATTAGACGTGGTAATATCACCATGTACTATATCATGGTTATGCAACCGCGCGACACACTCACCTATCTTCTCGCACACCTGCTTACGTATCTGCTCAGACACCGTATCCAATAAATCTTTCACCCGACGACCCGCTAAAAACTCCAAAATCAACACCCCCTCAGCAAGATTAACATCAAACACCACCGGGACACTCACACCGCTCTTGCGTGCCAAAGTTAACAACTTAGCCTCCTCACGTGTACGACTCGCAATCAACCGCCTATCAAGCGCTTCAATCCGATACCCCTTAGATACCCGTCGTTTACACACCACCTCAAAACCCAGATACCGCTCACGTGTTATCACCGCTTCAGCACCCTGATACAATACCTGCACCGTCACCGCCAACTCACCTCAACCATATCCGTCCGAAACCGCTGATCCACCACACTCTCTTCAATTGCTGTCCGAATACCACTCTTAAACATAACCAACCCAAGCCACGCAATCATCGCACCATTATCCACACACACATCACTGGGAGGCACAACACACCGTGCACCACGCTCCTCAGCCATACAACTTACCATCTCACGCAACCGCTGATTACATGCCACACCACCACCCAACAACACCTCCTCCTTCTCAGAATGCGCCATCGCACGCTCAGTCACCTCCGTCAACATCGCAAACACCGTCTCCTGCACCGAAAAACACACATCCTCCAAACACACCTTCTTACGTTTGACCAACTGCTCAGCAGCAGTCAACAACCCCGAAAACGCCACATCCATACCTTTAATCGAATACGGTAACTCCACATACCGGCTACCTTGCTTTGCCAACTGTTCAATCTCCGGACCCGCCGGAAAACCCAATCCTACACTCCGCCCAAACTTATCCAAACAATTACCCACACCAATATCCAAGGTCTCACCAAACACCCGATACCGACCACGAGCATACCCAATCACCTGCGTATTCGCTCCAGACGTATACAACAACACCGGATCAGAACACTCCAACAAACCACGACCAATCTCCAAATGCGCTACACAATGATTCACCCCCACCAACGGTACATCCCACGACAACGCCAACGCACGCGCCGCTGTTGCACCTGTACGCAAACACGGCCCCAAACCCGGACCCTGCGAAAACGCCACCACATCAATATCATCACCACGCATCTTAGCCCTTTTCAACGACTCCTCAACCAACCCTGCAACAACCTCACTATGATGATTTGCCGCCTCACGCGGATGAATACCTCCACCTTTCTTCGGACGATACACCCGCCACACATTCGCATGAATACGACACCGCCCCTGCTCATCACTCACCACACCAACACCAATAGTATGCGCCGTACTCTCAATCCCTACACAAATCATCAACAACCCGAAACACACACAAAATAAAAATACGTTACCCTCCCAAAAAAACCAACGCTACTCTTCCACCACATACACATACAAAATACCCAATCGAAACAACACCAACACACAACACACCGCAATACCCGCGCCCCCTCCTAATAACAACCACCATGGAACACCAGTAAACCCGGTTTCATCCACCTCTAAACCTACCTCATCTACAACCTCCACACCAACACTATCAGCCCAATCAGACACCACATCATACCGATCACATGCCTGCCCTCTAATGTTATACACCCCAACAACATCAAACCGATGCTCAAAAAAAACCTCATCAACACTCAACCTAGACCACTCAGACTGCACACCATCACCCCAATCCACACGATACCGCAACCCATCCACAAAATCAACATCGCTGCATCCCACACACACAGACACCACTTCATCCACACCCACCATATCAGAACCCACAACTACCTCAGGAACATCAAGATACGAACCCGCCTCATCAGAAAAAATTACCACCTCCAAAGGATACGACCATACACCATCCGGAAAATACATACTCTTAAACATCACACGCACCGCATACTCACCAGGACTCTCCCACTGATGAACTGCAGACACACTCGACTCATTATCCTTCAAACTCACCCACGCACTCACTGAACCATCACCCCAATCAAACAACCACGACGCATTACGATTCGTCGACACCACCAAATACTCATACTCAACATTAACATACCCATAACTCGGCCCAGATGGCGCCGCAGGCGTATACGAACCAGCAGACACCCCACTCACCCCGAGACACAACACTACACACCACAAAAAAACACAACTACACACCAAAAAACTCAAAGAAAACTTCCTGTGATACTTTCTACCACTAAACCTGCTTTTGTGCATTTGCATTCCGTGCATCCCACATCGGTAATATACATCAAAAACATCAAAAAAACAGTATATAACCCTTTTCATACCATTTTAACCAACTATTCTTACACTTATCCCTTATTTCTTCTTCTCGCTCTCAAAAATAAACTCCCTCCAAATCTTAATATACCCTGTCTTATAAAGAATACCAACCACCACGAAAATTCCAAGTATTACTATTAGTCCAATAATCAACCACACCGGTAACTCCCAGGTTTCATCAACTACCTCATATGGCTGCATATCACCAGACAAAGGATCATACACATAATCCCAAACTCTATCATTATCATCATCAATCAAATACTCGCCTGTAACCGTGACAGCAACCTCCACCAGCGTACCATCACTTGTGTTATAAAAGAAATCAAACTCATGAGTATCAACATTGAGCAGAAAATGAGTTACACCCTGGATTTCCACCATAATAACATCGGTACCATCTTTTGGATTAGTCCCCAGCAACTCTTCTAAGACATCCGAGAGATTATCATTATCATCATCAGTATCCCCAGAATAATTTCCGTCAGATGAATCCTCATCAGGAAGCCAATCACCATCGGTATCTACCGGGAAATCGCTCACATTCGTCCAATTAGTAGCATATGAATATTCAATAGTATCAGACCACCCATCGCCATCGCTATCCAACTCAATTACCACCAGCAACGCATCAGACCATGCCGAGGTAACATTAAATGTATCCCTTGCTTGCACCCGAATAGAATAATTACCAGCTTTTGACCAATTATGCGACTGAATAAAACGTGAACCTGATTCAACCGGATAACCCCATTGAGAACTCGTTTCATCATCCCAATCAAACCTATATTGAACCATATCTCCATCAGGATCAACAGCACGACTAACAAAACTATACGTATAACAAGTCACCCCTGAGGTAGGGCCATCAGGAACCTCCGGTTTATTAGGTGGTTGCGTATCGACATATTCTGCAATTATTACAATAAACGGATCACAAAACTCACTCTGCTCTGAATCCTCACTATCAACCGCTTTTACTGTTACCCCATATGAACCTGGAGCCGACCAACGGTGTTCAACACTGACCGCAGTGCCAGATGAAACCGCGGGTTGAGTCCAATCAGTAAACGTACCATCACCCCAATCAAAATAATACCGAATATCATGACCATCAGGATCTGATGAATTCGCTGTATATGTATACGATAGATTTACAAAACCCTCAGAAACTCCAGTAATAGTGGGCGTATCAGGCTGCGTGACAACTGTGACAGTAGAAGGACCAGGTGAACCCGGAGAAGGACCGGGATTAGGATTTGAAACCACATTCTTCACTGTCAACGATGTTGAATTACCTGCATAACCCCGCAAACTCACCGAAATTACATGCACTGTATCAGAACCAACCGCAGGAGCAGTAAAGGTCACGTCGCCACTAGCATCCGTAAGCAAAATAGACCCTGCAAAACTCACTGAAACATTCTCAACCGCAGAACCATTAGCTGTCACCGCCACCGTGAAATCCGTATTCTCATCAACCTCAGATGAAACCGAAATTACCAAATCATCCCATATCTTCAAAGGCCGCAACCACGGATAACAATCCACATTAACCCCCCCAGCAACACTATAGTTACAATCACTAATATTATCACAACCGGTTATATTCTGACCAGGTCCAAAATACTCATCAGGCCCACTAAAATTATGCCAATAATTACCCCCGCTAGGATATGAAACGTTCCACAGATTCACTCCATCATCCCACGCATTTTTCTCATTATTTACAAAATCATTATGATACACTACATTATTGTAAGAACTAAACGAAATATTCATTCCAGTATCATTCATATTCATAATCACATTATCATACACCAAATTATCTGAAGAATACGCAATATACACGCCACCTAACTCTCCCGAATCTAATGTATTATTACACACAGAATTGTTATACGAACTTTCAAGCATAATACCTACAGAACAATTATACGCACTGTTGTTACTGACAACACCGCCGTCATGAGAATACAGATATACCGCGCACAACTGATCAACGACGCTATTATTCCGAACAGTCGAATTATCCCCAAATAAACCGTATACACCATACCCACCAAATGATCCACAAATTGAATTATTCGCAATTAATGTCTTGTTTCCTTGGCATGCAATACCAATCAAACTATCAACAATTACATTGTTCTGAATGAAATTATTATACAAAATACCTCCACTAAAATTCGAATTATTAACCTCATAATCCTGAACTGTAGAAATAAGATAAATACCAACAACCGAATAGTTCATACAAGTGTATTTAACAACACTACGAGTACTCTGGGTATATACAATGCCATACAGATTTTCTTTCACGGTGATATTACTGATGTTACAATGACCTGCATCAACCCAAATACCATACATATACTCGAAACTAAAATTACCATCAATAATGGTATTTGAATAACTCTCACCCATCAAAGTAATATTTTTTGTAATCATCAGATGGTCATAATACGTCCCATTATACACAAAAATCGTATCACCTGTTCCAGCATCATCCACGGCCGCGCCAATTGTTGAATAATTACTCAAACCGCTACCCCCAACATACAGCGTTGTTATCACATTATTTACTTCGACCACCAACTGATCCTCAGCAGAAAAACCATTAGTATCATTAACAACCAATCGAAGCGAATAGTCCCCATCAGATACGTTTGACGTATTCCACGAGCCCAAAACACTGTTGTTCACCATGATAGAACCATTGAAACATGCAGTCCAATTACTTGGATACAAACCTGTGCCATAATACACGGTATAATTCGCAAATAAACTACCATTAGCAGTACCCGTTATATCAAGAACCCCTGATATCTCAGAATTTGCAAGCGATTCAGCTAATATTGCTTTAGGTACCGACTCGCGTAAAACCGCCTGATATGCATTTAAACGACCCTGACCAATGTAATAATCAGAAGAAACAGCATCAGCCGACGATTTCAAAATAGATTGCACTTGCTGAAAATCATAACTTGCATTCCGCGCTAACAATAAACTACATACACCCGCAACAAACGGACATGCCATACTCGTCCCACTTAAATTCGAATAATTTTTCGTATACCCATAATATTGTGTTAAACTCACATCATAGGACGGCATCGTTGAAAAAATATTAACACCCGGAGCAGCAATATCCACCCAACTCCCATAATTCGAAAAACTCGCTTTGATATCACTCTGATTTGTAGCTGCCACTGCAATTACATTAGCATACCCTGCGGGATATGATTTCATATCTGTATGACTATTACCCGCCGCAGCAACACAAATCACCCCATTATTATACGCATACTCAATAGAATCACTAATTAACTCAGAGTTTGTATACGCACCAAAACTCATACTTAACACATCAGCACCATTATCAACCGCGTAATACACCGCATTTGCGATATCATCCGCATAACCACCACCATAACTAGAAAAAGCTTTCACCGGCATAATCGAACAATTCCACGAAACTCCTGCTATACCAATACTATTGTTACCTAAAGCACCAATAATACCTGCACAGTGAGTCCCATGCCCATGATCATCACGGGGATCACTATCATTATTATAAAAATCCCACCCACGGATATCATCAATATACCCATTACTGTCATCATCTGAACCGTTGATCAACTCATCAGTGTTATTCCAAATGTTATCACACAACTCAGAATGATTATAATCTATCCCAGTATCAATCACAGCAACTACAACAGAATCATTTCCAACCGTCACATTCCATGCTTCAGGAGCATCAACATCACAATCTGATGAAGCATTCAAACCCCACTGTAACTCAAAATACTCATCATTTGGATGCGTAAAAACAGAGTACTGATAATTTCTCTCAGCGTACTCAACAAATGGCAAAGCAGAGTAATAATCAATTAACTGATCCGCATCAGCATTAGAATCAAAATATATCTTATACACATGCTGCAATGGACTAAAACGTGCTCCATTGATAACCGGTTTAACAGCAGTTATCTCACATGCTTCATTAAACCCAACAAATTCACTAGAACCCAGAATAGAACCATCAGATAAACCTTCTAAAAAAACAGTACTGTCCTCTGTAAATTTCACAATAATCTCACCGGGTGCAAACGCAGCTGATGGTATCTTTCTTAACTGTGGAGGTACTAACAGATCAATATCACCCCTGTTGTATAACGCTTCAATTGATACATGATCGTCAGGAGATATCAATCCAGGAGTTGCAGGAAAATCAGAGACAGTTTCAGCTTCCTGATAATCAACAGCTCCAGCTAATCCTGCGAAACTATTTACGCATAATACCAAAAAAATAACTATTAACACATTAATCTGCAATCCCATCATGATCTCCTCAGAAGTAGAATATCAAATAACCTATATAAAATTTATATATATTCAAAAACTGCCATTAAATTAGGAAATAATGCTACTACATTACTGAATAGCTATAACAACATCACTCTTGTCGATATGCCATTTTTTCACTAACTTTCCTGATGGTTTACTACTAAAATCAAAATCCTTCGAACGGGTTTCATGTGCAATATATGTTTTCCACTCTTGTAACGCCTGTTGCTTGCTTTCAGTGATTTTTATTTGAGTCTTAATCCGATCTTCAACATCTAAATCAAGGTCTTTTCGCATGGATTGAATCCGCCGGACTATCTCACGAGCTACGCCTTCTGCCTCCAGTTCCGGGGTTAACATGGTATCAAGGTACAGCGTTGCCCCTTCTACGTCAGTATGCGCGACATTTTCACGGTCGATTAATACTTCGTCAAAATCATCTTTGTCTAATGTGATAGCTTCACCCTCAACTAAGAGCGAAATAGTTTTGTTTTTCTTAAGACGCAAGTATAGTTCTTCAGGATCTTGTGTTTCTAACTGCTGGGTAATTGCTTTTGCTTTTTGTTTATATTTCGGGCCGATTGATGCATGATTTGGTTTTAACACCCGGGTCATAAATGCAGCGGTATCCCGAGCAAATACAATTTCTTTTACGTTAAGCTCCTCTTGTAAAAGATCTAGGAGCTCGTTAATGGATGTTTCAACTTCTTTAGTGCAGACAAGGGTAGCTTTTTGTAAGGGATAGCGGACTTTCACCCCAATTTTTGAGCGTAACGCTCGCCCTACTTCAACGAGCTCACGGATACGAGTCATCCCCTGCTCTAGGGTGATGTCCACCAGGTTTTTATCATAAATCGGGTACTCTGCAAGATGCACGCTTTCAGGCATATCAGGTGTTCGGAGGTTCTGATATATTTCTTCGGTGATAAACGGAATGAACGGCGCGAGTGCTTGTGCTAAACCTGTGAATATGTCATACATTACCGTGTACGCTGCGTGTTTATCCTTAGTGGTTTTTTCCTCCCAGAGTCGCTTTCGGCTTCTCCGCAGATACCAGTTGCTGAAATCATCAACGACAAATCCTTCGATAGCACGGGCCGCTTTATGGATATCAAAGCTGCGAATGTTTTTTTCGACGGTGTTAATCATATGATGAAACCGGCTGACTATCCATCTGTCAAGTGGTGTATACGTGTTCGTAGGAGCTCGCTGTTTAGTTATATCAAAAGAGTCTAATGCTGCGTACGTGGCAAAGAAATTATATGAGTTCCATAACGTTAAAATGAATTTACCAAGGACCTCACGGACGGCATCTTCAAAAAATCGTGTTGATGCCCATGGGGCATTTGCTGAAATAAGATACCATCGAAGCGCATCAGCACCCTCATGGTCAAGGATAATATTTGGGTCAACATAATTCTGCTTACTTTTACTCATCTTCCGATTGTCTTCATCCAGCACAAGACCTAGTGTGAGCACGTTTTTATAGGATGGTGAATCAAATAGAAATGTTGATGTGGCAAGCAGTGAATAAAACCATCCACGGGTTTGATCAAGTGCTTCACAGATGAAATCAACTGGGAAGTTGTCCTTAAACAACGCGGTGTTTTCAAAGGGGTAATGCCATTGGGCAAAATAGGCTGAACCTGAGTCATACCAGCAGTCAATGACTTCTTCTTCACGTTGCATACGGCTAGTACATTTCGGGCACTCTACAATGAGTTCGTCTACCAGTGGTTTATGCAGATCATAGTTTTCAGGAAATTCTTTGCTGAGCTCCTGTAGTTCAGCAACACTTCCAACACAGAGTTGATGGTTACATTTTTTGTTGGTACATGTCCAGATAGGTAATGGTGTTCCCCAGTAACGGTTACGTGATAACGCCCAATCTTTTACATCACGGATGAAATCCCCAAATCTTCCTTGCTGCAGATGTTTTGGATACCAGCAGATATTATTGTTATTGTTAACCAGGGGTTCCTGCACCTGTGACATACCGATAAACCAAGACTCCATCGCATAATACAGTAAGGGTGAATCACAGCGCCAGCAGAACGGGTACTCATGCACATATTCTCGGGTGCCCTCTAACAGCCCACGTTCCTCAAGATGCTTGGTGATACTGGGGTCCGCATCTTTGACAAACTGACCTTTCCACGGTTCCACTGCAGCAGGGAATGTTCCATCAAGTTTCACGAGCTGTACTACTGGGAGATCATATGTTCGTCCCACGGTATAATCATCTTCACCAAATGCAGGTGCGATATGCACTATCCCCGTTCCGTCATCCATGGTCACAAAATCAGCAAGAACAACGTACCAGGCTTTCTTTTCAGGTGTTGCATACCGAAATAAGGGTTCATATTCCACATATTCTAGTTCCCGCCCGGGGAACCCATCAAGCAACTCATATTCTTGTCCTTTCATCAATGCTGCAGCACGTTCCTCAGCAAGAATCATTATTTGACCATGATGCCGGATTTTTACATAGGTTTCATCAGGATGCACTGCTAATGCAACATTGGAAAGTAACGTCCAGGGTGTGGTCGTCCAGGCTAAAAAATAAGCATCTTCATCTTTAAGTTTAAATTTAACAAATATCGATGGTTCCTTAACGGTCTTATACCCCTGAGCGATCTCATGTGCGGAGAGCGCGGTGCCACAACGGGGGCAATAGGGGACTACCTTATGTCCCTTGTATAACAGTTTTTTTTCCCATGCTTGTTTCAACGACCACCATACCGATTCAATATAGTCATTTTTAAAGGTGATATAGGGGTTGTCCATGTCTACCCAGAATCCAATGCGTTCGGTCATGTCCACCCAGGCTCGCTCGTATTTCAACGTGCTTTTCTTGCACTGCTCGTTGAATTCCGCAATACCATAGTTTTCTATCGCTTGTTTGTCATGTAAACCAAGTTGTTTTTCTACTTCTATTTCAACGGGGAGACCATGAGTATCCCAGCCGGCTTTTCGTAGAATATAATGGCCTTTCATGGTTTGATAGCGGAGGTTTAAATCTTTCATAACGCGGGTGAGCACATGACCGGGGTGTGGAAGACCATTAGCGGTTGGTGGTCCTTCTAAAAACACATAGGGTGGATCCTGTTTATGATGATCAATGGATTTTTGAAAGATAGCATGTTTTTTCCAGAATTGTAATATGTTTTTTTCAACATGTGTCGGCTGATATTTTTGTGCAGGAGCCTTGATCATTTAGTATTCACCTATTTGATAACCCTGACAGATGGTTTGGACTGGTAATACTATAATCCTATTAAAATCGTTTCCTTCTTGAAAAAAATAGTTTAGTACTGTAATATTAAGTCTGCTTTCATAATTTCTCTGAGCAGTGAGGTTGCATACGTTCCTTTATCTAATGAGAAGTCAAATAGTGCAGCAAGGTTATTGTTATTCGAAGGATCAGAGATAAGTTCCCAAGTGAGATCATGGATGGGAGCGATGAGGGATCGATGCAGTCCTTTGGATGAAAGAAACCGGATTTCCGGAATGATGAAATCCTGGGGTTTGAGGTGTTCCTGGGAAAGTACCTGTGTTTGGATGTCACCCATTTTCCCGGTGTTTTCATGGGTTGTTTCATATCCTATGAGTGGGGCAGAGACATATGCGTTTCCTTTCAGGATCTCCTTGTTGATTTTAGTGATGTTCTGTGAGGTTACCGGAATGGGTTCTTGTTGTATGCTGTCTTTTCGTTTCGGTAAGATGATATCGCCTTCGATTGCTTGATTAAGTGGGAGTTTTTTTTTGATTCGTATGCTGAGTATTTTGTTGAACAAGTAGGATTGGTAGGCGTATACAAACATCGTAAGTAGGTTTTTAGGGAGCTGAAGTAGTGCTTTGGTGAAATCAGTGGGGGTGTGTATTAGGGTGTTTAACATGGCTTTTTCGTAACCGAGGGTATCGGGGAAAACGTGTAGTGCATGTTTGTAATCATGTGTTTCAGCAAGGTTTTTACGTAGGATACGTCTGTTTTTTTCTTCATCGGCGCTGTCGTAGCAGAGATAAGTTAGTACTGCTTGTTCAAAGTCGCCTTTGACGATGTGTTTTCCAACAAGATGCGTTATTGGTCGTACGGCGCCGAATCGTTGTATACCAAAAAAATTAGGGAATCCACCAAGTTGTTGCAGTTCACTGATTGTTTGTGTGATTTGTTTTTTTGGATTATTTTGGGTTATGTTCCGGAGGGTGAGGGTGAAATGGTTGCCGTGGAGTAGTCCAACCCAAAGATGTTTATCTGAGGTGTACAACGGGGTGATGTGTACATCTTTAAGGTGTATGTTTTGTAGTTGTTCTGGGGTTATATCAAAAAAGGACATGTGTTGTGTTGAAAGTGAGCGTTTGTCTTTGGTGCCAGCAAATTCGATGCGTTTCCGGGATATGTTGAGTTGTTTGGCGAGTTCTCGGACGAGTCGGTGTGTCTCCCAGGATAACGCAGTTATTTCTGCGATGGTGTAGCGGCCGGTATTTTTTTGGTTCGGTGACGCGGATAATTCAGTGACAATAAAATCTTCAGGAGTACTGCGCAGGTTGCCTTTTATCCCGTTGGTGGTGGTATAAAACGTTTCAATTCCGCATGTTTTTTCTGTGGGTAGTACAGAGGAACCATTATTTTTTGGTGGTTTTTTTGGTGCCTTTGAACTGTTTTTTGAAATCTTTTGCTTCATCTTCTAGTTCTTTTATTGTTTTTTTTAAGGCGTCAAGTGGGTTGCCTTTTTTCATGCGGATGTATAACCGGCGTTTATGTGATAATGGGTGATCGGAGATGCATGCTGCGTAGTCAACGTCTTTGTTGAGAAGGAGTTTGTTGGTGATAGGGTTGAGGATGGTTTCGTTTTCGTCTATGACTTCGACTTCGAGTTCTTTAGTGGTTTTTTTTAGGGTTACAAGTTCCATGTGGTTGGTTCACCTCTTAGAGTGTGTTGATATTGATGCTGCCGTAATCTTGTGCGGTGTAGCGTTTTTCTTTGTTGCCGCAGTAGTCGCATTTCAGCATGTTTCCTTGTTTTTTGAGTGGATGGCGGCATTTTGCGCAGAGGGTGTAAATGGATCCAAGTGTTTTGTCTTTGGTGGTAAGTTGTATGCTTGGTTTGACTTGGATGACTTTGGCGCGGAAGATGTCCCCGGTTTTGAATTCGGTGTTGGCATCTTTGACGTAGCTGAATGATATTTCTGAGGCGTGTAGTGTGGCGTTGGTGTCACCGGATATGCTGCGGTTTTTGCCTTCGACGTGAAAGACGGTGGCGATGGCCATCATGGATTTAACCATGCCGACTTCTGCGAGTACAATGTCGCCTTTATGTATGGTTATGGGTATGCTGGTTACTGGTTTGATCATTGCGCGGCGGTTTTTTTTATCGACGATGTATTCTCCCATGCGTGCTGCTCGTATGATTCCATCTTCTTCGAATGTTCCGTCACCGGGTAACAGTTCCTCGGATGATGAGATTTGGTCACCGGGCATCATAATTTTTGTTTTTGTCATATAGTACGCCTCCTATTTTTATCAGGTTAAGGTAGTGATTAGTATATAGAGGCAATCTTCTAGTTGTTTTAAAGCTTATGGTTGCTATTAATTTTTTTATGGATTTTTAGAGGAGTATGTGGGTTCTGGGGGAAAAAGAGTTATAAATGATAACCTTATTTCGGTGTTCCTACCTAGTGTAGTAAAAAAAATATTTGGTGTATGTAAGTATGGCGCGAAAACCTGGGAGTATGTATCGGTATACGCATGGTCATCCGGTTACACGGCGGGAGTATATGGGCGGTGTTCCTAATCCGCGTATTACACAGTTTGATTTGGGGAATAAATCTGCTGATTTTCCGGTTGCTATTTCGTTGATTGTGGATGAGCATTGTCAGATTCGGCATAATTCGTTGGAAGCAGCGCGTATTAGTGCGAACCGGTATATGGAGAAAAACGCGGGTGCTGCGAATTATCATTTGAAAATTCGTGTGTTTCCACATGTGGTTATCCGTGAGAATAAACAGGCTACGGGTGCAGGTG
>CAZRMY010000011.1:0-30373 GCA_964601295.1 uncultured Thermoplasmatales archaeon
TTATAGTGTAAAGAATGTCATCTTTGGGTTCTTTAAAATTGATTTAGACAAAAAAAACTGTAAATTAGCCGCGCATGTATTTGGTGAGCCCTTTTCTCAATCTAAACATAATATAGGTATGGAGATCAAAGCAGTTACATATCATATGCTTAGTGTGTCAACGAAAAAACCATATGCGGTGCAGGTTCTTTTTGATATCTAAGTATACTGCTTTCGAGACAAAGCCGGTGAATAGTTTCACTGTCCCCTAGTTGAGGTTTATATAGTGTGTATGTTGTCTGGTGTATTAACGTGATGCACCGGACGGAAAGATATGATGCTACCATGCTCATCCTCTTTTTCCTCCTCCTCAGATCCCGCCGTCCGGTTTCTCCTCACCCTACATTTTTTTTGAGGGTTAACTATAAGAGGAGTAAGGGGAATAACCGGTGGTATAGAATAGGTGAACTATTAATGGTTGAAGAAAAAATCACTGAAGATATGAATATTCGAGAGGTTATTGAGAAATATCCGCAAACCGCGTCAGTGTTTGCTAAATACCACATGGGATGTATTGGTTGCATTGCGGCGTCATTTGAAAAAATAAAGGATATTGCAGGTGTACATGGAGTTGACGTTAAGGCGTTTCTAAAAGATTTAAATGAGGTAGTGGAATCGTAGGTTATTGTTTCGTGTGTTCGGTGAGCACCAGTTTACCATGTTTTATTCCTTTGAGGGCAATAATGGAATCTGCGAGTTGCTGAATGTTTTTGACGGTTCCTTTGAGGATAAGTACTTCTAAACAGTTATCGTGATCTATATGTATGTGGGTGGTGGAGAGGATTTCGTTATGGTGGTTGTGTTGAAGATCTAACAGCCGCATGGTGAGATTGTTACCGTGATGATCGTAAATCATGGTGAGCGTGCCAATTGCTTGTGCAGCGGGGTTTTTGATGGTTTCATGTACTAGGTCACGTCGTATAAGATCTCGTATTGCTTCAGATCTGTTTGGGTATCCTTGTTTTTTGATGATGGTGTCAAATTTGTTGAGGAGTTGAGGTTCAATAGATACGCCGAATCGAGTCATAGATTGCATGGTAACACATTTAAGCTGTATTCGTAGCACGAATTTATAATTTTTGTTACCCAAAAAAATATATACCCTAGACAGATAAAGGTGTTACAAAAAATAAAAAGGTGCTACGATGTCGATGGCAATATCAACCATAAAAAAAACAACAATTTTCCTCTGTCTACTACTCTGTATGTTATCAACAACTATATTTCATGTCTCTGGACAAGAGACAACATACCGGGTCGTATGCACGAATTCAGTTCTAGCAGATTTTTCATCAAATATACTTCCAGATAACATCAGCATAGAGTATATTCTGCCTGCAGGTGCCTGCCCTGCACACTTTGACACCAGCCCAAGTGATGTCTCCCTAATTGCTAACGCAGACATTATCGTCTCACTCGGCTGGGAACCCTGGCTGGATGGTCTCATAACCTCGTCAGGTAACACGGATGCAACACAAATCCGCTGTAGCGGAATCGGCGAATGGAATCTCCCGGAACATGCAATACAATATGTAGAAACACTACGAGATAACTATGCGGCAGCACTGCCTGAATTCAACAGGATCATCACTCAGAATGCGCAAGCATACCTTTCAGACATCAACACCACCGCAACAGATACCCATCAGCTCGTAACAAGCAATGGTTTACTCCAACGAGAGATCATCTGTATAGAATGGTATCACGAATTCCTCAGCTGGTTAGGACTCAACGTAACCTATACATACGGGCCCCCTGAAGGACTTTCCACACAAGATCTACTCAATATATCTGCTATAGCCACCCAAAAAAATGTAAACGCAATCATTGACAATCTCCAGAGTGGAACCGAGTTTGGCGCACGAGTAGCATCAGAATCAGGGGCAACACACATTATTTTCACTAATTTCCCCATGGCCGTCCCCGGAGCTGACACCTACTTAGAAATGATGGAATACAACACCAACCAACTTATCAACGGCATCACAACATATGACTACCGCCAGGGAGAACTCAGTGAACTCACTACACAGGTAACAGCTCTAGAACTAGAACGGAACACAGCAATACTACTCGCCGGAATGTTTGCAATACTCACGATTGCTTTTGCCGTGTTATACAAGCGAAAATAAAGGAGGAAAAACAGCATGGATGAAACACTCAAACACATCGAAAAATTCCATGGTCATCTCGGACCATATGTCATCCTTGGATACAAAATGGGACTACTGGCCAATCACCATCTTGGATCTGATCCTTTCTGCAAAAAAGCAGAAATCTGGACCGGTAGTACTCCACCAATTTCATGCCTCATCGATGGGATACAACTCAGTTCCGGGTGCACCTATGGGAAAGGAGCACTGAAGATAAAAGAAAAAGCAGCAGCTACCGCGGTATTCTCAGATAAAAACGGACGGCAACTGTCAATTACGGTAAAACCTGTGGTAACCCAGGAGATAGATAGCACAGTGACAGATGAAAATATCGTGAGCTATGCAGAAAAACTGTACTTTACACCAGATGATAAACTATTCACTATACGTTGAGTAATATGGATGCTGAATTAGCGGTTGAATTGCATAATGTACATACAACGTATGAAGGAGAAAAAAAACCTGCTATTCATGATATATCATTAGCTGTGAAGAAAGGAGAATTTGTGGCTATTATTGGGCCAAATGGCGCGGGTAAAACAACCTTGCTTGAGACGATGAATGGGATTTTGCCGTATGTTTCTGGTGAGGGGTTTGTGCTTAAAAAAAATATCAAACAGCATCCCTATGAGATTCGTAAGGATATTGGATATGTCATTCAGAATTTTGAGATTGATCCGCGCTCTCCGTTTTTATGCAAAGACGTTGTTATGATGGGGAGAACTGGTAAAATCGGGTTGTTACGTCTGCCGTCTAAGAAGGATTGGGAAGCGGTATGGTATAGTATGAGTCTGGTGGGCATGGTGGATTTTGCTCAACGATCAATTGGCAAGGTATCTGGCGGCGAGTTTCAGAAGATATTACTTGCTCGTGCGCTTGCGCAGGAACCTCAGATACTGCTATTGGATGAACCATTCGCTAATCTTGATGTTACCGCTCGGCGGCAGATAGAGATTCTGTTGAATCGTTTGCATGAAAAAGATCATAAAACAATTATTATGGTCTCGCATGATTTATCGTTTATTCCTGTTCAGTGTTCACGTGTAATAGTGCTTGATAAAGGCCGCATTATCCGTGATGATACCAAAGACGCGGTGTTATCAAATGGTGTTGTAGAAGCAGTGTTTTCTTCAGCTGAGGCTGCATAATGATTGATCTCCCATTTGGATTACTTGTTACCTCGGTTTTAGGCGCGGTGCTGGCAGGTTTTGTCTGCTCAACAATGGGAGTGTTTGTTGTTCGGATGAACCTGTCATCTATCGGATATGGTATGGCGCATGCTGCATTTGCCGGGGCAGCATTTGGTTTAATGGTTTCAGTTGACCCGTTAGTAACGGCTATTGGTTTTGCGTTTGCAACCGCGTTGATATTGGGGCCGCTCGCTGAGAAAGCACGGCTGGAGAGCAACGTGGTTATGGGGTTTCTGTTTTCTTTTATGATTGCGCTTGCGTTTATTTTCATTAATTTTATTCCTGGTCAGGCGGCAAGTGGAACTGCCTTACGGATTCTCTGGGGGAGTATTTTTGCTATTAGCGCAGACGATGTGTTGTTTCTGTTGAGTTTAGCATTTGCATTATTATTGTTTATTTTTTTGTTTTACAAAGAGCTGGTTGCAGTGATGTTTCATCGGAAGCTTGCTGAGTCATCAGGTATAAACACGCGGTTGTTTTATTTTGCTATTTTGTTTTTTACCGGGTTTGCAGTATCGCTATCATTACGTCTTATCGGTGGGTTATTGGTGTACGCGTTAATCATAAATCCAACGTCTACGGCGTATCAGTTTCTGTATGACTTCAAAAAGATACTGATTGCCTCTCCGCTTATTGGTATAGGATGCTGTATGTTAGGGTTTATACTATCCTTGTATACTGATTTTCCTATTGGCGCTTCAATTGTGATTATTTCTGCGGGAGTATTTGCAGGGGCAATCGCGGTGTCACCTAAGCGGAAAAAGGGTTGATAGTAACATTTAAACAATAATGGTAGGTACCTGGTGGTAGCATGCATGAATGGGCGTTAGCTGAATCGGTAATGGTTGCCGCGCTTGAAGCGGCACAGAAAGAGAAACTTGAAAAAATCGAGGAAATTGTGATTTCTATTGGTGAGCTTCAGCAGATAGAGCAGGATATTTTTGAGTTTGCAATTCAGGAGGTTATCAAATCGCAGACACCTGAGTTGCAGGATACGAAGATTTTGATTAATATCGAGAAAACCTCGTTGAAGTGTAAGAGCTGTGGGAATACCTGGGATTTTGATTCAATGAAAAAAAAGTTGACTGCTGATGAATCTGAAGCTATTCATTTTGTTCCTGAGGTGGCGTTTGTGCATACACGATGCCCGAGTTGTGGGAGCCCAGATTTTACGATAACCAAGGGTCGAGGCGTTGCGATTACTTCAATTAAGGGAAAACGATAGTTATGACGATTGAACCACGGGTGAGTGTCATCAAACGCAGGCTTGCTGATGTAGACCATATCATTGCGGTAGCTAGTGGTAAAGGCGGTGTCGGTAAGAGCATGGTTGCTGCTAACCTGGCGCTGGCGCTTAAACAGAAGGGATACTCTGTAGGGTTACTTGACCTTGATCTGTATGGACCATCGTCACATATTATCCTTGGGGTGCAACCGCAGGGATTTCCTGATGAGGATAAAGGTATTATCCCACCTGATGTGCATGATGTTGCGTTTATGTCTATTGTGCTTTTCAGCGAGGATAAACCGGCGCCTTTCAGAGGAGATGATATTTCAAATATTATTATGGAACTGCTTGCTATCACCCGGTGGGGTGCTCTTGATTATTTGATTATTGATATGCCCCCGGGAATCGGCGATGAGACCCTTGATGTAATTAATTTGATTAAACGCGGTAATTTTCTGGTTGTCACTACACCTTCAAAAGTTGCTCTCGGTGCAGTAGGTAAACTGCTGGGTCTTCTAACAGAGCTCAAACTCCCTGTGGCAGGGGTGTTGGAGAACATGGTGATGAAACCCAGTCATCTAGTTGAGGACTTTGTTTCTCAGCAGGGTATAACATATTTAGGTGCGATTTCGTACGATGATACGCTTGAAACTGCGGTTGGTGACCCAGAAAAATTAGCTAAACAGACTTTTATGAAAGATCTAGATGCAATTATTGATAAACATCTCGTATAAACAGTGAGGATTAAGTGGTACACGGTGTTTTTTTCGCCAGTAATGATCGTGCTTCTCCGACAGTGAATAACGATCCCGTGCAGCATATCAGATCAGATGGTTGGGCGTGTGTGCGTGCATACTCAAAAGCCTGTTGGAGAGTATGCTGTAAAACAATCTGCTTTTTTGGTGAAATACTAGTAGCTGTCTGATAAAGTTTAGTTGCATCGCAGGCGCGATAATGAGTAGATTGTGAGACGATTAAGGTGTCAACTATAGATAGAAGTCTTGACAGCATCAGTTTGATGTTTTTATCAGCAGATATACCAATAATGCACCATAAATGATCATAAGTAAAATCCTGGGTGAGAGAACGGGTTAACTGTTCTATAGCTGAAGAGTTGTGTGCCCCATCAAGTATAATGAGGGGGTCATGGTGGATGATTTCCATTCTACCAGGGTTATGTGTCTGCTGTATACCCTGTTCTATGCTGTTTTCTGAGATGTATACGCCGTGCTGCTGGAGGGTTTCGATGGTGTTGATTGCTAGGGCGATGTTTTCACCTTGGTAGTGACCTAGTGAACATGTGTCCACGGTGTAATCATGGAATCGCCCATGGATAGTGAATGATTGCGTGTGTGTCGTTGCTGCTGTGCGGTGCCAGTCTGTATCTGAAATGATTGTGAGTGGGGCGTGTTTTTGTTCAGCAATTCTTTGGATCACGTGTAATGCTTGGGTGGCCGCGGCGGTTATCACCGGGCATTTTTCTTTGATGATACCTGCTTTTTCATAGGCTATATCGGAGATGGTTTCACCTAGTCTATCAGTATGTTCAAGGGAGATATTGGTGATAACTGAAACCTGTGGGTTGATGACGTTGGTTGCATCATAACGGCCGCCAAGTCCTACTTCTATTATCGCGAAATCTACGGCGTGTTTTTTGAAATATTGAAAGGCAAGAGCTGTCGTAATCTCAAAAAAAGTTGGGGGTGTTTTTTGGTCATGCATGTTTTCTACAATAGGTTTTAGTTTCTTGATATGCTGGGTAAACTCGGATGCGCTGATTTCGGTATCATTAACGGTGATCCGTTCAGAAAAGTGTTGCAGATGCGGTGAGATATATCGTCCTACTTTGTAGCCGGATTGTTGTAATATTGAGCTTATATAGCGGCATACGGAGCCTTTACCGTTGGTCCCGCCTACATGGACCGTGCTATAAGCATGTTGTGGGTTATCTAGTGTTGCTACTAACTGCTGTATACGATCAAGTTGAAGTTGTGAGCCATATTGATGTGAACTATACAGCCATGCAAGTGCTTGGTCATAGCTTTTGATAGTGTCAGTATCCTTCAGAGTACAGCACTCCTGGTAACGTGTATTTGTCTTTCCATGAGTATCCCGGTGTAATGATTACTCGTCGTCCATTGATCGTTAATCGCCCTTCAGCGTACAATTGTACCGTACGGGGAAGGATCTGATGTTCTACTTCTAATATCCGTGCGGCAAGTGCATCTCGATCGTCATCTGAGAGAACTTTTACTGCTGCTTGTAAGATGATGGGACCATGATCCATTTCTGCATCCATGAAATGTGTGGTACACCCAGAGATTTTAACCCCATATTCTATGGCGTCTTTCTGCGCGCAGACGCCTTTAAATGATGGGAGTAACGCGGGGTGGATGTTGATAAGTTTACCATACCATTGTTTGATAAATGAGGAAGATAACATGCGCATATACCCTGCGCCTACAACGAGTTCAACATGATGATCGGTTAACACAGTATGAATTTCCCGTTCATGCTGTGTTCTTTGTTTATTGTTACAGGAGATACAACATGCTGGTATCCCATGTTTACGAGCGCGTGTGAGCGCGTATGCGTCTTGGTTGTCACTGATGACCACGACGACTTCAGCAGATATCATGTTGTGTTCTGATGCATCGATGATGCTTTGTAAATCTGTTCCACTTCCGGATGCTAAGACACCGACTCTCAGTTTTTTTGCCATGTTTCTCACATTTGAAATAAAACGAGGTTATTTATGGCTATCTCTATACAGAGTATTCTCAATGGGAGAATAATGTAGTAATCTGCTTTTTGGGCGCATTGGTTTTAAAACCAGTAGGAGAAAACTGTGTTTTTCTAACGATGTATCCGTGTTTCTGTAAGAAGTTGAACACCGTGGCTAGTTTAGGTGGCGAAGTATGAAATCTTGAGGCGAGTTGTTCAGTGGTGTAGAAAAAACAGGGCGCATGGATTTCTTCTTCAATGAGGTGTAGAAGCTGCCAAAGAGTATGTTTGGTTCCTAATGTGAAATTGAAGAGCTTTGTTCGGAGGTGTTTTACGGTAGCTGGATCATGGAGGTGCCCCATCCATAAGGGGCCAATGGTTTTGTGTTGCTTAAAGAAGGCATTTATGGTTTGTGGGTTGATAGTGTGAAGGTGTTGGAGTGTATTGTTTGTAGCAGTGGCGCCCTTGCTTATTTGTACATAGACGCGGAGATAATGATCGGTGGCATGGCAGATAAGTGGATGTATGCTTTTGTCGTATTTTGCTACTTCTCGGCAGATGAAACCGAGGAGTATGCGTAGTGCTACTTCTTTCATTGCAGTACCATGAAAGGGGGTTGCTGCGTAGCGGCGTTGGCAGACGTTGGGGTACACGCCACATAATGCTGCGGTATCTGTAGCGGTGCAGGCGATGATGCCTTGGTGTTTGATGCTTTGTGCCGCGGCATCAATAAACTGTACGGGTGAGCCAAAGGGGTCGATATCGATGTAGTTAAACGAATGTTGAGAGAGGAGGGTGTTTAAGTGTTGTTTAGTAAGGGTAACATTGGGATGAGGATAAATGGCGAGGTTTTTGGTGATGAGTGTGTACGCTTCAGGGTTATGATCGTTTATGGTAAGGGTGAAATCACCGGGTACTTCATTAGCGATGCGTATGCCACGTATGCCGGTAGCGGCTAAACCATCGAGGATATCCGGTGGCTTACGACTGTGTTGTATGAGCCACTGTGTGATGAGGATAGAGAGGTCACGGTTGAGTTCCATAGCTGGGTTGTAAAACGGATAGTCTGCTTTTTTTCCAGGTCCTTTACCGTTTTTTTTCTGAACGGGTACCTGCAGTTGTGTAGTTCCCTCAGTGATACAATGGATGTTGCTCAGATTATCAGCGTGTGTCATAGTGCTAAAATAAGGGCTGTAGTTTTTCAGCCATGATTTTTTCGATTTTATAGGGAAGAAGATTGCGGTTTACTTTGGTCACCTCAAGGATACGGATGTCATCTCGACGGCGTACATCTTGTAATAAGGGGCTTCGTGATTTTTTATGTAAGGTGACCAGGATAGGTTTATCGGAATCTAATGCATCGATTACGACTTCACAGAACCGCTCTGAGAGCATCTCCATTTTACCGATTTCATCAATGATGATAATGTTGACATTTTCATCATAAATAGCTTTTTCAATTGCGGCGACACCAATACGGTCTAGAATATCAGTGTTGACACCGAAATCTCCCACACGGGTTTTAAAGTCAAAGTCAAGATGAGAAAATATTTCTTTTTCTTTAGTCTGCCAGTCTACTACGGCAACACCAACAACTTTTTTGTTATCAATGACTTCCTCGGTGATCATTCCTTCAACCGTGTAGCCTGTTTCTTCAAGTTTCTCGATAATTTTAATGAGTGTTTTTGTCTTTCCGACACTTGGCATACCTGTTATGCCAATCTTTGGAATATCATCGATTCCAGCGGTGGCCATATCGTCCATACGTCAACACTGTAATACATTTTTTGTTTAGAAATGTTTGTATGCGCAATAATAGGTGAGTTACACACCAAAATAATATCAGATGTTTTGCATATTTTTTTTGGAGGTGTAAATGTACTTGATATATAGCGGGCCGCCTAACAGATAGATAAGTACTCCAGCAAGTAATAGTGTTGAAGCAAAAGTAAAATCTAATATTCCAAGGAGAACGGTACTGAAAATAAGTACGGTAGCTAGGATACTGAGGATAACACCGGTTTTCGGATAACGTAATGGAGAGATCATCATAAGACCTAATACTAGTATGATTACAATGAGTGGGTAAAAAGAGATAGTTAGATTTGTAAGGGCAAGCAGCATGATGGCGCTAGCTGATGCAGGTAGACCGATAAACCAGTGTTCTTTAAGGATATGAAATGAGGATAACCGGATCATGGACGATACTAGAAAAACACCGAGTACTACTAGGAGCACTATAGTGTTAATATAACCTGTTGAGGTTGCCAAATCAAGCAGTAATGAGCCGTTAGTGTATTGATGAAGTAGCAGGTACACAACTGGTGCGATAGTAAGTGATAGCATATCTGCCATAGCTTCTAAATAATCTCCGAGTTTACTGTGGCCATATTTACGTGCAATAACACCATCAAGACCATCAGCGAGTAACGCTAGCAGAATTAGTGAAAACGCTGCGTACATCTGCTGAAAATAAATCAGAATAAGCGCACCAAATCCAAACAATGCATTCAACAATGTGATACCATCTGCTAGGGACATGAGTTTAAGCATTGATTTCTGCAATACTATCCTCTCCAGCTTTAACTTTATCGTGCTCATTAACCAGAACACGAACACCTGCTTTTGGAAGATACAGGTCGACACGTGATCCAAGTCGTATAAGACCAATACGTTCGCCTTTTTTTACTGTATCCCCTGTTTTTATATATGGAACGATACGGCGGGCAAGGGTCCCTGCGATTAGAATAAGTTTCACCATGCCACAGGTGGTGTGTATCAAGGTTATCACGCGTTCGTTACGTTCACTTTCTTTTTTAAACGCAGGGCGGTGTGAGCCGTTAATATGGGTGATTTTTTTGATCTCGCCAGAAAGTGGCATCCGGTTTACATGCACGTTATGAATGTTCATGAAAATGGAGACAACTATGCAATCTCCGGAATCTGAGTCAGTGTCCGTTCGAATTTCTCTGATAATTCCATCAGCAGGGGAAACCACTCCAGTTCCTACTGCTCGTTCAGGGTCTCTAAAAAAAACAGTTAACAGCACAGTGATAATCCCAAATAATAGGGTCAGAATAAGTAAAAAAAATTGTAATATATCTGATGAAAACAAGGTAGCTACTGCAAGAAACACGGTGATGGCACTACCTGCTGCTATCCAGGAGATACCACCTTCTGCAAGTTTCATAGCTATTTCTTCCCCATAAATGATCGTAGCAGGTTTTCTACCGGTCCATTGCGTTTTGGTAACTCAAACAAGCACATGATTTCATCATATAAACTGGGGACGATTTTAAAGGTAATGAAAAGCAGTATAATTAACGCGATAAGTGATCCAGCTTTGGCGATATAATTATGTGCCACAGTAAACGAGGTTAGACCGCTGCCGACAAGATAGATAACACCCGCGTTACGTATGAGATTTAAAAAATAAATGGGGATAACAGTGACAGTTAAGCCGGCGAGTTTCTTTTTGAAAGGTTCTTTGGGTAACGCGCCGATCATACCCACAAACAGTACCATTGATTGAATCGCGGTGCAGGCAAAAATTATGTTAATCGATGTTCCTTCAAAGGTTATCAGACTCTCATATCGAGCGACTTCAAACCCCATAAGCTCCAGCAGTCCAGCGCTATGCGCAGCGACAACATTGATTAACCCGTCTTTTAACTGAGGGACTACGGCATTATCGAGACCAAAATAAATGATACCGGCAATAAACGAGCCACCAGCTATCCAGTTCACACAGGATATCTCCTCATCACGTAGGTATGATAACCATTCATGATATGCAATATATATCAGCACGTAGACCCCAATGATGCTTACCGTGGCATTAAACACATCACCGCTTTCCGAATGATATAAAAACAACGGGCGGGTAGACCAGAAAAACGCAAACAACACCCATCCGCTGATTTTGATACTCTTTGAAAGTTTTTTTGTATGAAGAAAAAAGCCTATACCCAGCAGGATTAGTCCTAGGAACAATGGAATAGTGAGTAGCTGCTCAGATAGTACGGGCTGCGGATACGGGAACAACAAAAAACCTATGATCAGCAGTACAGTGGGTAACCCAAAAACAAAGAAGAGTAAGGTTAACCGGAGATGGTGTGAAAGAGAAGGTTCAGCCATGGCTCTCACGCTCATACATAGAACATGGTTTTAAGAGTATTACCGTCGGAACAGCTAGGTTAGGTGAACAGTGGGAAGTTAAGATCCCACATGATTAGCACAAGTCCGATTAGCCCCATTAAGGTAAATGGCACCCAGTAGGTGTACACGATTTGATCTATTTTCAACCGTGCGATACCCACCCGTATTAACGTAACAGAGAAGAAGATAACCAGGAGTAGTTTAATGAGGTAAAAAACGACATCGACAGCTATTGCCGGGTTTCCGGTGAGATTCACGAGTGGTGATAGATCATATGGGAAGAACAATGCGATAATAAGGCTTCCCATGACCACGGTTTTTACGGCATCTGTAAGATAGAATAACCCGAGGTTACGCCCGGAATATTCAACAAGGAGCCCTCCTGCTATTTCTGTTTCAGCTTCAGGTGCATCAAATGGTATTTTTGATAGTTCCGCGGGGGTTACCACCATCAAAACGAATAATAAAATAGCGAATCCTATGATACCGAGGGGGCCTGCAGCGGCGTTCCACACTGGAGTGCTTAATACTGCGGCTAATGAGAATACATTTGAGGCCGGGGTTATCATGCTGAGTTTCCATGCGATGCTGATGATAATGATTGCCAGTGGGAATTCATAGGCGATCATAGTTGCCATTTCTCGTTGTGCTCCAACTGTTGCATAGGGGGATCCTGATGCAAACCCGCCTATCACCATAGCTAATGAAGGGAGGATAAGCAGATATAAAATAAGGATGAGATCACCAAACCCGCCAATGCCAATATCCAGTCGGTCAGCAAGCAGTAGATCAAGTGGTTGAAAACCAGCTAAGGGCAAGTAGAGTAAAATAGTGATAGTGGCAACAAGGCCCATTACCGGGGCGAGGTTAAACACCCAGGGAATAGCGTTCTCAGGGATAATGTTCTCTTTTGTGAAGAGTTTCCGTACATCACGGAATGGCTGTATAATCGGTGGTCCTATCCGCCCTTGCATATGTGCAGCTAGTTTCCGATCAATACCTTTGTAGAGTAACCCGACTATAATTCCAAATGCGGCTAATCCTATGACACCGATAATGGTGTACAGCAATGTTTCAGCAACAGCTAATGGTTCCATGTATTACATCACCCCCAACAGGATAAAGAAAATCGCCAGGATAACCACAAACCAGAGGAGATAGTCACTGACAATCCCTGAATGAAACTTGTTAAGGATGTTATACAGTCCTTTAAGGCTTTCGAGGAACCCCCAGTAAACATTGCTGCCGCCGACATGCATCTGTTCTTTTTCATATTCAACATTCCCTGAGAGAAACGCCTGTGTTTGACTTGTGTTTTTTTTGTACTCTCGTTTTCCGAACCCACGTAGTATTGCAACAACAAGAAGGGTTACAACTGCTGCTAATACCCAGAATAAGGGACTCCAGAATCCATATCCGGTGTCTATGAAGAACTCGAATGCATCTAACATTTGTTTATACACCTCCTGAAACTAATGAAAACACCGCGTTGATATATCCTGATGGATTTGTAATCGCATTGGTTGCAGGTTCAACAATAGTATTAATGATAAAATCTGGGAACAACCCGAAGAATAGAATCAACACAGTGATCAATCCCATGGCAACCAGCATAGTTTTTGGCGCTTCCCGAGTGTTTTTAAACTGTGGTTTCGCAGGACCAAGAAATACCGAGTGGAATACTTTGATGAACACCGCCAGCAGCATGATACTTGAGAGCACCGCGATGATTGATAAAATCGGGTTTATCTGATACGCTGACTCATAAATCAGTAGTTTTGAGGCAAAACCATTTAATGGCGGCATACCAGCAACAGCAAACAACCCAACCAGGAAGAAGATACTGGTGTATTTCATGTTGCGTGCAAGCCCACCAAGCCGGTCTAAAGATAATTCTTTGGTCGCATAATATATCACTCCGGCTACCAGGAACATCAGCCCGATATCAAGGGCGTCATTGAGGACATGGAACACGCCTCCCTGTAACCCTTGTAATAACGATATCTGCCCCGTGGTAGGATCAAGTGAGGCCATACCGATGCCAAGTCCTAGAAGCATAAAGCCAATTTCTGCTACTGCTGCAAACGCGATTAATCGTTTGAGATCATTTTGTTTAATAGCCATTAACACGCCAACAAGCATGGTAATTACTGCTAACAGAATTAAGATGAACGCTAAGGCCATGTACATAGCAATAGAATATGATGTATCAAATAATTCAAAACTGCTGGTAACAGTGGTCAATTGATTACCGTACACGGTGAAACACACCCGGATGACCCCGTAGAAGCTTGCCAATGTGGTACCTATGAGCACCAGGGTTACCGATGATGGTGCGCGACTGTATCCATCCGGCAGCCACATGTGCATGGGGACAATACCTGCTTTCATCGTAAGCGCGCCCACCAGAAACACTAAGGCGATTTTATCAAGCATGGTAGACTGCATAGTGCTTGCGAGTGTCGCCATGTTTAACGCGTTATACTGTCCGTAGAGTAATGCGATGGCAAATAAGACAAATAATGCACCAATTGCGCTGATCACGATGTATTTGAACGCTGCTTCAATTGATTCACCCTTTGAGCTCCAAAATGCGATTAGTGCACAAGATGCTATTGAGGTGATCTCCAGAAACACAAAAAAGTTGAACATATCCCCAGTGAGCACCATACCTAGCATACCCGCGGTCATCAACAACAACAGGGTGTAATATTTATCAAGACCGGTGTATTCTTTCATGTAACTCCAGGAGTATAACGCTCCGATGAAGGCAACGGTGATACAGATTATCGCCATAAACATGCTTAATGCATCAACTGTGAACAATATACGGACAATAGGAAGGGGTGAAATAGTGTCTGCGCCAAACACATACGCATGAATGTTTCCCATGATAAACACATCATAGGATAACAATGCCACAAGAGCACCGGTTAACAACAGCATGATAAGCACGAACGCATTTCGAACAGTTGCGTTCACCCGGCTGACAAGCGGGGTGAGAAACGCGCCAAGCAACGGGAGTGCTACGATTAACGCGGGTGATTGCTCAATGAGAAACGTGAGCATCTCATTCATTCACGGCACCTCCTCACTTTTTTTGCATCAAGCGTGTGATAATGCCGGTATATCTGCACGACTAACGCCAGCATTAACGCCAGTACGGCGACACCAATCACGATACTAGTAAGCGTTAACGCCTGTGGAACTGGTAGTGCCATACCCGTTAGAAAACGCGGTGCGGGGAGACTCGTGTAAATCGGTGCAACACCGCCTTCACGGAATCCTAGTGTTATCAGAAACAGGTTTACCCCTGCCTCGATTAAGGTGATACCGATAACGATTTTGATGAGATTTCGTTTGAATACTACCGCGTATAACCCGATAAAAATCAAGGCAGCAACCGCAAGATAGGGTATGTTGTAAATCATTGTTTACCCCCCTTAACACTACTTGCATATGCTAGGACCAGTACGATAACAAACAATCCTGCAAGGACTTTCAGGCCGACAGCGAAATTCATCAATGGGAGTATCCCACCGGTGTTAATGTTTGCTGGAGCGATACCAAACTCTGGTACGGTACCAAATAAAATCGGGTTGCCCACCAGGAAGTTGTTGAAAAACGCGGTTCCAAAACCCAGACCAAGGAATGCCAAAAGGATAAAACAGAACGCTCCAAGGCTTTCAAACACTGAAAGTTGTCGTTCTTTGATTTTGTTCATAACCCATTTTGAACCAAAGGCTACAAGAACTAATGCAAGACTTGAGGCAACCACTGCACCGCCTTGGAAACCACCACCTGGGGTGAGATGCCCATGTGCGATAATATACAATCCATAGATTAATGCTAACGGGAAGAGCACCGCGGTTATCGTGCGGACAATACGGGACATCTCAGTCATGTAACATCCTCCTGAAAATCAAGATAACACCGGCGACTGCGGTAAACAGAATAGTTGCTTCACCTAGGGTATCAAACCCGCGGTAGTCAAATACCACGGAGGTTACCGCATTATTGGCGCCTGTATCTGATTGTGCATTATCAATAATACTTTCATCCATAAGCGGGTCGTCTGGTGCACCAAATGGATGCATCAAGAGCATCCCAAATACCATGAACACCGCTACGATAGTGAAACAGACTGCACCGATGATATTTCTTCGTGACATACTATGCCTCCTCCTCCATACGTTTCGTTGCTTTAACTGCGATAACCAGTATCGCAGTTGTTAAACATGCACCAACGCCTGCTTCTGCTATTGCAACATCTGGTGCATGGAGAATGTAAAACTCTAATGACAGTAGGAGACTCATCGCGGCAACAGCTATTGCTGCTCCTAGGAGATCTTTCAAGTGTATCGCAAAGAACGCAGCAACCACTAATAATACAGGGAGGATAACATGTAAGGCTGGGATGATGATATCCATCATTGTGCTACCTCCTTTTTAACGGTTTTTTTCTTCGCGGGTTTCTTTTTTGTCTGTTTCTTGGTGGTTTTCACTGGTGTTTTCTTCTGAAGATCATCAACCACCGCTCCAAAGGGGAGAACGCCACTTCGATGTGCCGCTCGTGCGATCGCATGGGCACCCGTGGGGTTGGTGAGCAGTATTGCTACTAACGCAGCACCCGTGTGAAACACAAACACGCTGCCATCAGTGTTTCCCAACCAGAACCAGGCATGAAGCCCGTGTATGATGACGGATAAACACAGAAATATCGCACCAAAGGTAGTACATTTTGTTCCCGCGTGTAACCGGGTGTATACATCTGGGAACCTGATTAATCCAAGGCTACCGAGTAAGGTGAAGAATATACCAATTATGAGAAAGAGATAGATGACGAGTTCGGGGATCATGGTTAGAATTCACCTCCTTCAAGATATTTTGCGATGTATAGGGTGGAAATAAAGCTGAGTAACGCGTATACGATGGCGACATCAATGTAGATGATTTCTCTGAATGCAGCACCGAAGACGACCATGGTTACGATGACAATGGTGTTGATGGTATCAAGGCCGACCACGCGGTCTGGTGCGGTGGGACCACGTGTGACTCTGATGAGTGCGATAATAATACCGATGGTGAGGATTAACGCGGCGATAAGAAACTCGGTGTCTAATACGAGATATTGGCTCATTCTGCTATCCTCCGTATCCAGTTGGGGAACCCTGCGCAGATGTATTTGCAGTCAACCGGTTTGTTCTTGAGGGCTTCTTCTTTTACATTTATCCAGTGTACATACAGGTCATTGGTTTTTTCATCGATGTCAACGCTTAAGGTTCCGGGTGTTAACGTAATGGAGTTTGCAAGCATGGTGATCCCTAAATCTGTTTTCAGATTAGGGGTTATACGTACGATACCGGGGTTGATTTTCCCGGTGATGACGCGTATGGCGACATCGATGTTTGCTTTGGAGAGCTCAACGATGAATGGTCCGAAAAGATACCCAAGGAAATACAGCCATCTCATCGGGTTGGCCATACGAAAGTTTTCTTTCACTAATATAGTATGGGCTACGAGTCCTGCTAGTAATGATAAAATTAATCCTATAAGTACTTCATATATGCCCCAGAGGCCTAATTCAGTGCCGCTACCGGTGGTTAACAGTAGGTAGGCAATGAAACACAGTAGTGTGGTTACACCAAACGCTATCATGGAATCCTCCCATTCTGATTAAATTACTATTCGATGGTAATCCTATCGTATATTTAAAAATTTACGGTTTATACATAGGTATAAAAAGAAGAAGCTGCACACTGGTTGATTTATAGAGAGATTTTTTTATGTTTTTTCTGTGAATTCTATGTAGACTTTCCGGGTTCGTGGGCCGTCTCCCTCATAGAAAAAGATATGCTGCCAGGTACCCAGAACCAACTTATTGTTTTGTATGAGAACTGTAACTGAGGAACCTAGGAGGCTGGCTTTGATATGTGCATCACTGTTTCCTTCGCTATGCTGATACCCTGCGTTGTGTGGTATGATTTTTTGTAGATGCGTAATTATATCACTTTGTACATCGGGGTCTGCTCCCTCGTTGATTGTCACTGCTGCTGTGGTATGAGGTACGTAGATCACTGCGAGTCCATTTTTGATATTCTCTTTGTTTACACCGTCTTGCACATCCTGGGTGATATCAATCATTTCCTCATGTTTTTCTGAGGTAGTCGTTATCTTTTGCATACGTTCCTCTCCAATAGTTGAGTAATAAGTCGAAATAATAAACGATTGTGTGTTTCAAATACGTTACTGATAGGTTTATTCCTTGGCATGGTAACTTCTAGTGTCGCCCAATCAGATTCCGCATCAAAACTATCTATGGCTTTCGCTCTGATGATGTAGGTGTCTTTTTCCTGCCAGGTATGTGAAGCTGATGCTTCTTCTCCAGATGCAAATGGGCCAATTGTTATTTCAGTGTCATCGTCCCAGTCAATGCGATATGATACCTCATCGTCATCTGGATCGGTGGACTGAAACGTGTACTCGTAAGAGGTTCCTGCTTTGCCCTGTGTCTCACCGGTTATTATGGGCGGGGTTGGTGGGTTATTAGATTCTCGTATATTTGCCCATGTTGTATCACTTGATGTATTACCTTCATTGTCAGTAACGGTTAGGGTTACGGTATAATTCCCAGGTTGCGTGTAGGTATGGGTGGGGTTCTGTTCGGTGGAGGTGTTGCTGTCACCGAAGTTCCATTGCCAGGTGTATGGTGTGTATCCTCCTGCGGCAGACCCAGTGAGTTGAACAGGGGCATCTATTAATCCTTCGTAGGGACCATCTGCATCGCATTTTAATTCTTTAAATCCAAACGCATATAATAAGCTGTTACCTGACGATGTACCAATGTAAATTGTCCCATCTTGTCCTATAGATGGAGCTGAATTAACTGCAGTGTTGGCAAGCCATTTTCGCCATTTTTCAGTTCCATTTGAATTTATTGCAATTATTTCACCGCCCTTTCCGTCCCCGACAACTGTTCCAATGTAAATTGTCCCTTCAGCAGAAATTGCTGCAGAGGAATGACCTATCCATCTATCGAGTCCTAAATCAAAAGCCCATTTTCTTGTTCCATTTGGATAGACTGCATATAGTTTTTCTCCACCGATATAAATGGTACCATCGATACCAATCGATGGATTTACCTCACTGCCCCACCCGATGGAACATCGCCATTTCATTATACCATTATTCGGATAAATAGCATAAAGATAGCCATCATGGGATCCAATATATATAGTACCATCTTCTGCAATAGATGGAGATCCCTTTATTACATCTCCTGTTGAAAATTTCCATCGTAATGTTCCATTTGGATACAATGCGTAAAGATTGTTGTCCATAGAACCAATGAATATTGTTCCATCATCTCCAATTGCGGGTGATGAGGTTATTTTATCATCTGTTGGATATTGCCATTTTTCAGTACCATCAGGATTAACTGCATATATTTTATGACCCGTGCCCATGGTTCCAAAATAAATAGTACCATCTTCAGCTATGGCCGGTGAAGTTGCTATTGTATCATACGCAAGAAATCTCCATTTTAGGGTACCATTTGGATTAATGGCATATAATCTGTCATCCCATGACCCCACATAAATTGCCCCATCTTCTGCAATAATAGGTGTTGATCCCAAGATTGAGCCGCCGGTTTTAAATCTCCATTTGAAGGTTCCATTAGAGTTTAAAGAGATTAGATACCAAGGAAGCCCCCCGTAATTTCCTCCAAAATAGATTGAACCATCACTTCCTATTACAGGGGTATCTTCAATCCATCCATTTGTTTGATATGTCCATTTGACAGTTCCTAAATTATTAGAAGTAAAATATGGGCTTCTACTTGTATGTTTCATATCATGGCAATACATAGGCCACGATGAATCCATTAAGTTAGAATTTAGTGTTTTTGATGTTTGTTGTTGATCTTCACGGGAACCTGCTGAAGATATTCTCTGCATATTAACTGAATATTCAGAGATAGTATTATTTTTGAAATAATCTATATAACGAAGATAGGTGTCTCGTATAATTGATTCATCTCTATAGGGGTTATCAGAAGAAGCGCAATAAAGAAGATTATCTACCAGTTTACTCTGTTCTGAAGCTCTATCAACACGTACATCCATGACAGGGGTGGATATCCCGGCATATGCTGAAAAGATAAAAAGAATAACCATAAGGACACTGAGATATTTATTCACGATATCCCCCTAAGATATATTTCTATAGGAAAACCGGTTATATAAATGTTTTATTTGATTTAAACCAGTACAAATAACGTGTAACACCTCAAATATAATAAAACCACATACTATTCCAGCACATGGGAACCTGTTATGAACGTGAAACTCATTGGATACTCACCTAACCCAGAGAAAATACCCGCTATGGCAGCAAAACTCACCCATAGCAAGACCAAACCAGGAGACCTCGATAAATCATCTGACAAAGAACTCTCTCAAATACTCCAGTATGTTACGAGCCATGGGCATACCAGTGTAGTGGAACATACGAGTTTTACGTTTGCCATTAGTGATGTAAGTCGAGTTTTAACCCATCAATTAGTTAGACACAGAATTGCTAGTTACGCACAACAGAGTGAAAGATATAACCAATTTTTTGATGAACAAATTATAAAACTGAAAAAGCAAAACGAAAAATATCAGATAAAGAAAAAAAGAAGAAAAGAATGTAAATTTAACATTGGAACAGAATACAGAATTTGCGATGAATATGAAAAAGGTGCTTCCTCAATCGAATTAGGAGAAAAATACGAATGTAATTCTGAGGCCATTCTAAATATTCTAAAAGCATATAAAATAAGGGTTAGAGGAAATAATGAAAGTGTCGTTGATCACTATTTTTTTGATAATATTGATACCCCTATTAAGGCTCAGATCCTAGGATTATTATTTGCTGATGGGTTCATAGGTCTGTCCAAAGAGAACTATTTTGTAGGAGTCAAATTACAAGAGATTGACGGAGAGTACCTGGAACAATTAAAAAAGATAATACAATTAAAACGACCACTTCATCTTTATCAGGCTTCTGATGAACGACATCAAAATCTATATCAACTTACTATATCATCTAAACGGGTTTATAATAATGTAAAAAAATATGGTTTAAAAAAAGGTATAAGAAATATTCCAAATTCAAAATATTTAAAGAAAGAATTTTATAATTCATTTATCTTAGGTTTTTTCGAAGGAGACGGATCAATAGGAAGCTGCTATGGATCAAAACGATGGTTAACTTTTACTTCAGCTTCAAAAGAATTTTTAGAATTTATAAAAAATATTATAATTATTAATTGTGAAGTAAACAATGTTCGTATTTTAAAGAAAACTGCTGCATATCAATTAAGTTGGCAAGGTAAAAAAGACATCGAAAAAATTTTATCATGGATGTATAAAGATATTTCCTTAGATTTTGTAATGAAGAGAAAATTCTTCAAAAGTTGCGAACAATACAAATCATTAAACAATTTGAGAAAAAAATTAATTGTGGATCGATGTGATAGTTATAATACAATTATACCAAATTCAATTCTGGCAAATACACAAGCTTCAGACAGGTATCTTCACTGTCTAGAAGAAATGACAAAATCATATGTACTCTCATGTGGGCTAGATATTAAACCCGAAGATAGTCGTTTCCTTTTACCTCAAGGCTTTAAATCAAATATATTTGTCACTATGAATGCACGATCACTGCTCAATTTCTTTGAACTCCGCTGCTGCCAACATGCCCAGTGGGAAATTAGAGCGCTTGCTAATAAAATGCTTACTGAAGTAAAGAAAGTGGCACCAACCATTTTTAAAAACGCTGGTCCCGCCTGTAAAACAAAACATATTTGTCCTGAGGACAAAAAAGACTGCCCTCTGTATCCTAAAAAGTGAGCCATCGTATGAAACGACCGTATGTGATAATTAACTGCGCGATGTCAGCTGATGGAAAAATCGCGCTTCCATCCTGGAAACAACTCCGGATATCATCAGAAGAAGACATACAACGTGTCTACCAATTACGCAACGACTGCGACGCGGTACTCGTCGGCATCAACACCATCCTATCAGATAACCCTAAACTCACCGTAAAAAAAACTTATGTAACCAACCCAAAGCAACCACTACGCGTCGTCCTTGACACCCATCTGCAGACGCCCGCTGATGCACTCGTACGTAACACCACCGCACAAACACTTATTATAACTGCTGATACCACCACGAAAACCATCCACGATGACCACATACAAATCGCCCACTGCAAAACAGACCAACAAGGTTACCTTGAACTCACCCAAGTACTACACATACTCACCCAACACGGTATCACCAAACTCTTAGTTGAAGGCGGCAGCACCATCATCTGGAACTTCCTAAAACACCAGCTCGTCGACGACCTCTACCTTTACATGGGCTCCTGCATCATCGGTGGAACCCAAACACCCACTCTTGCTGGAGGACCCGGTATCACCACCCCTAAAGAACTGATACCCTTAACCCTTAAAAACACGCAACGCCTCGGAGACGGCGTACTCCTCCACTATCAGATGAAACCATGAAATTTTTATGCGACCACATGCTTGGCACCCTTGCCAAATGGCTCCGAATCCTCGGTTTTGACACCCGGTATGCTAACCTCAACGCAACCGATGACCACCTCCTCCAACTAGCACAACAAGAACACCGAACACTCATCACCAAAGACAAAGAACTCCTCATACGCGCAAAACGACACCTCATACCAACCATACCAATATCCTCCATAGACTTAGATGAACAACTCACAGAAATACTCAGCCACACACCAACAGACCCGGAAAAATTTCTCACCCGCTGCACCGTCTGCAACCACCTCCTTGAACGCATTGACAAAAAAAACGTGCACAACAAAGTCCCCCCGCACGTCTACCAACACCATGAACACTTCTGGATATGCCCCCAATGCACCAAAATATACTGGAAAGGCACCCACTACCAAGATATGCACCAAAAAATAACCGAATTAACTAATACATAATCCGCACCATCTGCGCATGCGGCACACCCTTAATCTTAAGCACGCACGACGGGTCAATCAAACCCAACTTAATCGCACACTCAACCGTAACCTTCCCCACCAAATTCGCCACCGTAGCATCCTCAAGAAACCCGCCTAACGCATCCGGCTCAATCAAATCACCCTCATAAAACGACCGTGCCACATCAATCTGCAACTTCCCATCACGAAACTTCTTACCAATCAACTGCTCATCACACGCCCCAACCAGAACACTGTCACCCTGCCTGTACACACGGATACTAATCATCTTACATCACATTGATTCTATCTGGAAACAACACTGTTCCCACATGTAATGTTAGGTACTCCTATTATATATGCATTTCGTCAAAACACCAGATTCACTCCCTAAAAAAATACACACACAAACCGGTGACCACCACAAACAAAGAAAAACGACCAAACAAGCCCATTTTAATAGAAAAATTTATATATAAGTACCTTTACGAAGCGGCCATAAACCAAAAAAAACACCCCACAACCATAAAAACATCACACGCCATACCCTTCTGCGCAACAACCAACTATTTTACGGGCTGGGGATATGAAACCAATACTCAAACTCTTCTCTGAACATGGCACCTTCATCCAACCAGAAGCACTAACCTACATCAACTCCAAAGAAAAACCCGAAGATTTCGCTTCAACACTGCTCAAAGAACTCACCGAATACCCCCTCGTACTCACCATAGAACAAATACACAGCCTGGAAGCCACCCTCCAAACACACAACACCCCAACACCTCAAGAACACACCACCACCATATCCCCTGAAAAAGAACTTCAAAACAAACTCCTTTCTAAACTCTACAACCCACAACTAACCTCACTAGACACCATCCTCGAAGAAGACATCGAAGACTATACCGACATAACACCAGAACCCACCCTACCAGACACCACCACCCAAGAAACCACCGACACACCACTCACTCTCAAAACCGATCTCACCAAAGCCAAAGGATGGAAACCACTCGCCAAAGAATACGACACCGAACTCACCCTCATCAAAGACATCACCGGCAAAAGCACCTGCGAAGGCACCACCCAAGACTTCGCTAAACTCTTCAAAGACCGGCATACTGTCCTCAAAAAAATCCTCCAAAGCCAACGACGAGAAATCATGAACGCCATACCCATCAACCGCATCAGAAGCGACATGAAAGACGTACAACTCATCGGCATCGTCACCAACGTACGCACCACCCGCAACGGCCACCGCCTCATCGAACTCGAAGACGAAACCGGCACCGCCACCCTCCTCGCCATACACGGCAACACCGACGCCTTCCACCTCGCCACCGAAGTCGTCTACGACGAAATCATCGGCATCAACGGCACCGTCAGCAAAAACGGAGACCTCATCATCATCAACAGCATCATCTTCCCCGACATCAGCATGCACAACCACCAACACCACACCGACATACCCCTCTGCACCGCCTTCCTCTCAGACATACACATCGGCAGCAAAATGTTCCTCAAAGACCAATGGCACGCCTTCCTCAAATGGATCAACGGCAACCTCGGCAACAAAAGACAACGCGACGTCGCCAGCAAAATCAAATACATTGTTATACCCGGCGACATCGTCGACGGTATCGGCATCTACCCCAACCAACAAGCAGACCTCTCAATCAGCAACATCTACCACCAATACCAAACACTCGCCCACGAACTCGAACACATACCCGACCACATCACCATCATCATACAACCCGGCAACCACGACGCCGTCCGACCCGCAGAACCACAACCCGCCTTCGAAAAAGAAATACAAGACCTCTTCACCGGCAAAGACTACCGCTTCCTCGCCAACCCCTCATACTTCAGCCTCCACAACGTCGAAATACTCTCCTACCACGGCCAAAGCCTCCTCGACTTCGCCACCAACATCCCCCACCTCAAATACAACGAACCCACCGAAATCATGAAAATCATGCTCAAAAAACGCCACCTCACACCCACCTACGGCGGCTACACCCCCCTCGCACCAGAACACACCGACTACATGATCATCGACAAAACACCCGACATCTTCGTCACCGGCCACGTCCACCTCGCCACCATCGACCAATACCGCGGCGTCACCCTCATCAACGCCTCCAGCTGGCAAGCACAAACCTCCTACCAAAAAATGCTCAACTTCATCCCCGACTCCGGCAAAATACCCATCGTCAACCTCAAAACCGGCAACGCCACCACCATGGACTTCAACCAACCACACACCTAAAACACACCACCAATACCCACCAAAAAAAAAACTCATACACAAAAAAATTTAAACCCCAACATACCATTAACCATACTCATTCCTTTTTAACGAGATGAACCAAATGGATGGGGAGCTAACCAGCGACATCACCGCAAGCGCTACCATGCGCACCTACTTCTCAGACTTACAAAAAGACATCGAACACTGCTACACCATCGCCAAACAAGCACGAACCAAAGGACTCGACCCCTCAACCGACATAGAAATACCCCAAGCACGCGACCTGGCCGCACGCGTCGAAAAACTCGTCGGACCACCAGACATCGCCCCAAAAATACGCACAGCCACAAAAAAATACAAAGACCGTGAACGCGTCGCCCTCGAAATCGCCCAAGAAATCGCCAATAGCAAAACCTACACCTTCAAAAAAACCGAAGACGCACTCGACCAAGCCATACGCACCGGTCTTGCCATACTCACCGAAGGCGTCCTTGTCGCACCACTCGAAGGCATCGCCGACGTAAAACTCGGCAAAAACACCGACGGCACACCCTACGTCGACCTCTACTTCTCCGGACCCATACGAAGCGCCGGCGGCACCGGCCAAGCCATGAGCGTACTCATCGCCGACGTCGTCCGCCAACAACTCAACATCAACCGCTACCAACCAACCCCCGGCGAAATAGAACGCTACAAAGAAGAAATACCTCTCTACAAACGCGTCCAACACCTCCAATACAGCCCCACCACCACCGAAATAGACAAAGTCGTCCGCAACTGCCCTATCTGCATCAACGGCGAAGGCACCGAAGACGAAGAAGTCACTGGCTACCGCGACCTCCCCCGCGTTGCCACCAACCGCCTACGCGGCGGCGCATGCCTCGTCATCGCCGAAGGACTCTGCCTCGAAGCACCAAAAATACTCAAACACGTCAAAAAACAAAAAATCCCTGGATGGAACTTCCTCGACACATTCGCCGTAAAAAAAGAAACCAAACAACACACCCAAGAAACCATCCCTCCAATATTACCCTCAGCAAAATACATCGGCGAAGTCATCGCCGGCAGACCAGTCTTCTCACACCCCTCACGCAAAGGCGGCTTCAGACTCCGCTACGGCAGAGCACGAACCGCTGGACTCGCCTCCACCGCCATCAACCCCGCAACCATGTACCTCCTCGACAGCTTCATCACCGTCGGCACCCAAATGAAAACCGAACGACCCGGCAAAGGAACCATCGGCACACCCTGCGACACCATCGAGGGACCCATAGTCCTCCTCCCCAACGGAGACCTCACCCAAATAAACTCCATCAACGACATCCCCAAAGACATCGAACAAATCATCGACCTCGGAGAAATCCTCATACCCTTCGGAGAATTCAACGAAAACAACGCCCTCCTCCCTGACGCCAGCTACACCTACGAATGGTGGATACAAGACCTCCAAAAACACCTCAAACTCCTCCCAAAAACCTATACCCACACAGACATACAAAACGCCGATAACAAAACACAACAACACCTCGCCCATGACCTCAACAAACACATCACCCTCCAACACCCCACGAGCACACAAGCATTCCAAATCTCAGAAACATACCACATACCCCTCCACCCAGCATACAACCTCTTCTGGCACGACATCACCACCGAACAACTCACCCACCTCACCCACTACATACAAAAACACGGCAAACTAGACCCCACCACCGAAGAACCACGCCTCATCCTACCACACGATCCCACCATCAAAACCATACTCACAGAACTCGGCGCACTCCACAAACACCGGCAAAAAAACGTTATCATCCAACACCATAGCTACACACTCATACGCTGCAGCGGCCTTGATATCAAAGACAACCAACTCACCCCCACAAAACGCATAAACATCATAAACAAACAGAGTAACATCCCGGTCATCGAACGTGTGTCACAGCTCGCTGGCATACCTATCAAACCACGCGCACCCTCACGCATCGGCGCCCGCATGGGACGACCCGAAAAAGCATCACCCCGAAAAATGCGCCCACCACCACACGTACTCTTCCCCCTCAGCAACTACGGCGGCAACCAACGACTCATGCGCACCGCCGCTGAAAAAACCAGCATCGAAGTCGAAGCAGGCACCAGAAAATGCCCCAAATGCGGGAAAACCACCTACAAAATCACCTGCAGCTGCGGAACCCTCACCACCCAACTAAACAACCGTATACAAACATACACCATCAATCTTTCAGAAGAACTCAACAACGCACGAAAAAACCTCAAAGAACGCATACTTCCCGACACCATCAAAGGAGTCATCGGCACCATCTCCAAACACAAAACACCTGAACCACTTGAAAAAGGCATCCTCCGAGCAAAACACCAGGTATCCGTTTTCAAAGACGGCACCATACGATTCGACATGACCGATGCCCCACTCACCCACTTCAAACCAAAAGAAATCGGCGTCACCCCCGAACGCCTCAAAGAACTTGGCTACACCCACGACCACCAAGGAAACCCACTCACCAGCGACACCCAACTCTGCGAACTCAAAGTCCAAGATGTGATCATCTCCCAAAACTGTGCAGACTACTTCATACAAGTATCACGATTCATCGACGACCTTCTCGCCAAATACTACAAACTCGACCGATTCTACCGCGTACGAAAACTCCAGGATCTCACTGGCCATCTCGTCGTCGGCCTAGCACCCCATACCTCAGGCGGCGCACTCGCCCGAATCATCGGTTTCACCACCACACAAACCTGTTTTGCACACCCTTACTACCACGCTACCAAAAGACGCAACTGCCTGACCCCAAACACCCAAATTCTCATATCCGACACCAACGGACCAACCCATATATCACTACAAGACCTATATAACCAAACACCAACCCCTGAAACCATTGTCGATGACTATGGAACCACCCAAAAAACAATCACAGGAATCAAAACATTTTCACTCAACAAAAAAAACGGCACCACAGAAACAAAAAATATCACCTCAATAATCAAAACAAAAGCACCTCACCACCTCCTCAAAATCACCCTACAATCCGGCAGAACATTCACCGGATCACCCTATCACCGTACTATCACCTGGTCAAACGGCCACATAAAAACAAAAAAACTGTTAGAAATAACCACGGCAGACAAACTCCTTACATCACACACCTTCACCGATCCTGAAAAAGAAATCAAAGAAATAGACCTACTCCAAGAATTTTTAAAACAACCACGCAAACACGAATATGTTATGATCAGAGGCATAGAAAAACTCACGCGAACCTGCGTACAAAAACTCGGGGGATTAAAAACAACCGCTAAAACCCTGCAACTCAACAAAAAAACAGTATCAAACTACATCTACCGCAATAGCATCCCCCTGCCAATACTATATACACTACTCTCCAAATCAAAAATAGATAGCGCAAAAATACCACGCAACTGCACACTCGGCGTAAAAAGAGATCATACCAGCATACCCCGCATCATTAAAGTAGACAAACCACTCATGCGACTAATAGGATACTACCTAGCAGAAGGACACGCAAGATCCACGGCAAAAAGTTGCCATCAACTCGGATTCGCATGCACAGAAAAAGACCTACACAACGATATTACACACTGCATTGAAACAACATTCAAAATAAAACCATTCACCAACTCCTACGGTGTCACCATATGCAACAGACTCATACAAGAATTCTTTATTAACATCCTTCAAATCGGAACGAACGCGAAAAACAAACAACTCCCACCCCAGTTTACAAGCTTATCGAAAATAAAAATACGAGAACTCTTACGCGCATATTTTTCAGGAGACGGATCAGTTGAAAAAAACAGATTACATGTAACCTGTTCATCTATTAACCGGAAACTATTATATGACATCGGATTCCAACTGCAACGATTCGGAATATATTACCGCATAAAAACAGAACGAGGATCATCCTGCGGATGCGGAAAAAAATTTTATGACCATAAAAACCAACTCCCCATATTCACAGTACATTATCTTTCCATCCGCTCATCATATGCACGACAATTCTACGAAAAAATCGGTTTTTACTCAACACGCAAACACCTCGCCCTAAGATCAGCACTCATCAAAGAACAATCACCCCAAATTGCCACATATGGTGAATTCATATTAGACAACATCAAAGAGATTACACCCATCACCACAAAAGAAACACATGTATACGACGTAGAAGTAGAAGACCTTCACAACTTCCCTATAAACGACGGAATACAATCAAATAACTGCGATGGTGACGAGGATGGTCTTATGCTCCTCATGGACGCACTACTAAACTTTTCCCATTCATACATCCCAGACAAACGCGGAGGACGCATGGATCTCCCCCTGATTCTAACCACACGAATAGACCCAGCAGAAGTCGACAAAGAAGCACACAATATCGATACACTCGCCCGATACCCCCTAGAATTCTACGAAAAAACCCTCACACACGAACATCCCAAAAACCTTGAGAAACTCATGGGACTTGTCGCCGAACGCATCGGCACCCCTGATCAATACGAACATTTTGGATTCACCCATGACACCACCGATATATCCATGGGACCAAAAGAATCACTATATAAAACATTAAAAAGCATGATGGATAAAATGAATGTACAGCTAAGTCTCGCTGCAAAAATACGAGCAGTTGACGAAGCAGATGTCGCCTACAAAGTAATCGAACGACATTTCCTCCCCGATATACTGGGTAACCTTCGTGCGTTCAGTAAACAATCAGTCCGCTGCCCATTATGCAATACCAATTATCGCCGTATACCGCTTTGCGGGATTTGCACGAAATGCGGGGGAAAACTTACTTTAACCGTTCATGAAATGTCTGTAAAAAAATATTTGAACATCTCCCAGGAGATCGCAGAACGCTACCATATCCCCGAGTACGCCTGCCAACGGATAAAACTAGTGGAAAAATCAATTGATTCATTGTTTAACAGTGACCGTGTAAAAAACACAAAATTAAGTGATTTTTTTTAAAAAAGGTTTAAAACATAACCTTCATATAGATACTTTGTAATAGCTCTTAGAGCAGAGGAGTTTGTGTTATGATAGAAACACCTATTCATCAGATGCCGAAAAAAACCTGGAATAAGATGTCATTCTACATCAATATAATTCTGTTTTGTGTTATCGCTATTGCCATATATTTCTTGATAATTGACAGTTATGAAGCAGGTATTTCCTATGCTAACGGAACAACCCATCAATTAACTAATAAATGGATACATATCGGACGAGATATTGCGGTGTTGTCTATTGCATTAACGTGGACATTTGGTCAGTTATTTCGGAGTCAACTATTAATAATGCGAAGATCATGGTAGGGTACCTATCATTGGCGAAAGGTGTAGACTAGACTGGGGAGGTAGGCGTTCCCTGTAACCAGAAATCGCCGATACGCTGGAGTTGAGTCTGCGAGGCGATGTTACGGTCATCTATTGATCCATCTGTTAACGATGATACCCTGTCCTCCGGGATCAAAGGTGATGTTTACTTGTGACCGGAGGGTCACAGGTGCATCTTTGTTGTGGAAACCGGGTGAGGCACGGAAGTGAGCAG
>CAZRMY010000012.1:0-29934 GCA_964601295.1 uncultured Thermoplasmatales archaeon
TAGTATTACTATAGTAAAACAAATATTTAAAATTATCGGCTATTTTTGTACATATGGAAAGGTTATGTGATTATACGTAATAATTTTCGGGTAATTTTAATTCGACAGATAGAAAATTTATTTTTTACTAGCAAATAGAAGACAACATCTCCCTCTTTGCGTATTATTACTGTTTTTACCAATATCCTAAGATGGTGTAAAAAATAACGTTGGATGAGTTACTATTCAGCATTTTTTGTGTTAATGTTTTTCTAGGATATGTGATTTAGGACAAGCTGTTATCTATAATAATGCCCTAGTTTTTCATCTATTTCTGCGGCGATTTTTATCATTTGTTGCATCACTCTGTCGATGTCTTCTCTAATTTCTTCGAGGCTTTTTTGTAAACTGGCTGCTCGTAGTCGATATTTGTTATTTTCTCTTATTACGATGCCGGCGGATATAAAGTTGTTGAGATGGTGGACTATAGCACCTCTTGTAATATTGACGTTATCGGCGATTTCATCACTGGTCACGCATTTTTCAGGTTCACATGCTTGCTTAACAAGAAATCGGAAGATTTTTCCTGCTGTTTTTTGTTTATCTCTTTGGGAAAAATAGCCGAGTGATTTGCAGAGGTAGTCTATATCAGTATTTAGGTTTCCAGGTGCAGGTGATCTGATTTTTTTTATGGTGATTTGTTGAGGCATATTCAGTAGTTATGGTATAAATAATATATAAACTTTATTAGTTTTTGATTATTTTTGTTAGTTTTAGATTAACAAAAACAATAAAACTTATATAGAAGTTATTGTATACATATTTTGTAAAACTAAAATAGACAAAAAAATAAATCTAATTAAGAAAAGGAGGTGAAAAAGACATATGGCCTTGAGAAAAGGAAAAAATAACAAACTCGCTGTAAGACCATCTGAACAAAAAGGAGAAATAACCACACGGAGACCCCTTGATCTATGGTCAGATATGGATAACATGTTCGAAAATTTCAGAACACAATTTGATGAGCTCTTTTGGCCATGGGGACCGCGCTCAGAACCACTCACTACCATGACTGAACGCCGGACACCGCCGATGGATGTCGCTGATCTGGGAGACCGCTACGAGATGCGACTTGAAATGCCTGGAATACCTAAAGATGACATCAATATCGAGGTGACACCAAATACCATAGAAATCTCCGCTCAACATGAAGAAAGCACTGAGGACGAAGATAAAAACTGGTTACGAAAAGAACGAAGAAGCACGAGATTCTATAGAGCATTAGAGCTTCCTGAAGAACTTAAAACAGAAAAGGTTGATGCAGAATTCACAGATGGCGTGCTCACATTGAAACTACCAAAAGTAGAACCTAAACCAGCGTATAAACCAAAAAAAGTGCAGGTTAAATAAAAACACATGCATCTCCTCCTCTTTTATTTTTGTACATTATTATTTAATTAATTGCTAAAAGCAACCTTGTGTAAAACTATTCAACGGAGGTTCGTGAATGTTTGAAAAGTTAACTGCTTTGGATATCATGACTCAAAATTACAAATGGGTTCATGAAACTGACACATTAGCAAAGGCGTTATCGTTACTTGAAGGAAGTACTGATGTTCTTTTAGTCCTTGATCAGCATAAAAAATACTCAGGTATTCTTACTGAAAGAATGATTATTCGATCAGGTCTCCCAAGAGAGGAGACAAAAGTAAAATCTTTACGAGCACATGCTCCTTGTATTAAGAAACACACGGTGGTGCAAGAATGTGCACGTCTCATGTTAGAAAATGATGTGATGAACCTTCCAGTCTTTGAACATGATGAACTTTTAGGCGTTATAGATGATGTCCGTCTATTAGGATCTGTTGCCTCTAAACTATTTGGCAAAAAGAAAGTACATGAAATCATGTCAAAAGATATGATTATTTTATCCCCCAGAGATAAAATCTCTGAGGTCCTCAGATGTTTCAGAGAATTTCATATTTCCAGAATGCCAATTGTTGATGATGGGCAGATTGTTGGAATTATCACGCTCCATGATATCATCACCAAGCTACTTCATGCACGAGAACGAGCAACATTTGGATTCATTCTTGATGAAAAAAGATCATTGTTTAATCTTCCCATTGAAAACATGATGACGTACCCTGCCTTAACCTGTAAGACTCGATCTACTGTCAAAGAAGTCATCAATCGTATTATTGCTCATAATATTAGTGGTGTTATCGTTGTAGATGATAAACAACAGCTTGCAGGGATTATTACTAAAAGAGATTTACTTGAACCCCTTTCCCAAGAACAACAAGATACGACATATCCAATTATCCAGATTAATTCAAAACTAGGTAACATAAACCGAGATGAACTTAGATTTGAAGTAAAAAAATTTATTGAAAAATACGAAAAACACCTAATTGACACAAGATTTTATCTCTATCTACGCAAACATAAAGAAACAAGCAAAGGAGAAAATCTCATCTACGCGCGATGTAGGATGTTTAGCTCATATGGCAGATTTTTTGCTACAGCTGAAGGATGGGGTGAACGTCATGCTGTAAAAAACGCATTATTACTTTTAGATAGACAGATTAATAAAAAAATATCTAAACAACGGACTTTGTCCAGAGATGAAAAACATAAACTCATGGAATATGTAGAAATCGAAAGTCTCTCCTAATAATAAACGCTCCCTCTTTTTTACAACGATCTATTATCTTTGTATCAATTATATCACTTTTAATACGTATTTATCGTATGTAGCTAAAAAAAATCCCCCGGGTAACTCACCATTTGCGGATTGATTCAATCCATTTATTATCTATGATACCACGGATATCTTTAGGGAGTGCAGGTGTTTCATCATGATAAATACCATTTTCGTCTTCCCACCAGATAAGCTTCTGGTATTTCTGCCCGGCTGCTTTATCACATATTTCTGCCCATATTTCAGTAAGCGGCTTACCTGTTTTTGCTGGACGAAGTTTCCTCTGTATGCTAACATCGTATTTTGCCATGCAAATACCTCCCTTGTTTTTATATCATAATATCTCAGTATATAAAGGTTTTGATATCATATTTTATATAATAAAAAAAATATTAACAATTTTACTTAATAACACTGCAGATTTATGTCTAATCATAAAATATTATGCATAGTTACAACTCCCCTTATGTCGCACCTATTATCTGTACTAAAAAAACAAAATATGCCACACATATTTTAGACAATAACAACTCTCACGTATACTACATACGTTAACTATTAACAACAATTAAACAATATATAGAAAAATATAAATATTATATAAATAAATATATCGACTAAACCACATATTCATTATGTCAGGGAGGACCTGAATTATGACATCCCCCAACAATAACATCTCTAAAAGGTTAGGCCTACTACTAATCGTATTATTACTAATCATCAACACAATTCCTCTGTCACTTGCACTTCCCACTGCACAACCTGATTTAAAAATATCTAATAACCCTGATCTCCCGGATACCATCGCTGAAGGCGATATCATTTCACTTAAAATAAAAATTAAAAACATTGGATCAGATCCCGTACCCTCCTCGGACTCCTTTGATATCTCACTGTTCTTAGATAGCTACAGCCCCAGTGCTACACCCATAGCAACCGCTACGATAACCGGTGGTCTAAGTGTCGACACCGAAAAAACCAAAACACTGCAATGGCAAGCGGTACGTGGCAGCCACACCTTAATCTTCTATGTTGACCACTATAACGCCATTGCAGAATCACAAGAAAACAACAATCGAAAAGATATACCCATAACAGTGACCCAACGGCCCACCGACATCCAAATCACCAAATTCATCGTCCCAGAGAATCCACGGGTACGCAATATCTACAACATCTATACTAATGTCACAAACCATGGTAAGACCACCACTAAAAAAATAACTGCTAAACTTACCATACGGAAAAACAGTGCTATTATTCAGACGCAAACAAAAGAAATATATGGTTTAGAAAAAAACGAGCACTACAACTTCTCCTACAATTGGAATGTCACCAAATTTGGCGTATACACCCTTAACATGACTATGAGTTACACTACAGGTACAGACTATGCACAAACAACCACCGCCGTTCATCCATATCGAGTACCTTGGTGGAACACAAGCTGGCATTACCGCCAATTCGTTGAAACCACCAATCAACAGACCATATCAAAACAGATGAACTTCACCACATTACTTGACACCCTTAACATTAATACGACTACCTTTGAACCCGAAACAATCCATATCATCGAATACAACTCTGAAGGAGATATCATCGGAGAAATCACGAATTACTCCTTCAACGAAAGCACCGCCTTTCATCCTCAGACCAACGCCACAGGTGTGCTCAGCTGGAACCGAACCCAGAGCAGCTCCTCACATCATTACTACGCAATCTATTTTGATGTCACCGAAAACCCTGGTAAACGCAACACACTCAACGAAACACCTCATCTCAATGGCACCACAGATGCAATACTTGAAACTTTCACCGTTGAAGGCTGGTGGCCAATAATCCATGAACCACATCTAAGCTCATATCAACTCGGCACCCTCATAAATATTACCATAGATACCACTGCAGTAGCATCCACAGCCGAAGCACATATCTATCACGAGGAAACAACACAAGACGCCCTACTTTTAACCCCGGATACAAATCTCACGCATTGGACCTACACCAATTATCCGCTCGATCTTGAAGGAGCCTGGACGATACAGATAAACAGCTCAGACAACGCAGGATATACACCCGAACCACCCACACATACCCTATTTGTTGGACGACCTGATCTCAGTATACACACCATAAGTTTCTCACCATCAACTCTTGCTGAAAAACAAAATGTCCGCGTCACTGCAGATATCCGCGCAGCAAACTCATCAGTAGGCCATGTGGATGTATCGTTTATTATAAACGACGAATTACATGAAGAAAACACCAATAATGAAATCATTCTTAATCAACAAAATCTTATCATGTTTAACTGGACGCCACCCAGCAAAGGAATCTACAAAATAACCATTATCGTTGACCCGGATGATACCATCGACGAATACAACGAAACAAACAACCGATATCAAATCAACAAAACCGTGACTGGACTCCCAGATATTAGCATTGATAAAGTACAGGCGCCTACCACCACAATTAATGAGGGCAGCACTGTGGAAATATATGCTATTGTCAACAACACTGGCCATGAAGATGCAACAGACTATGTTCTTGAACTATTCGTAGAGAAAAACCAGATGGACTGGATAGAAAAACGATCAACCACTACCTTTAGCGTAAAACAAAATAAAACAAAAAACATCACCCTTACATGGTCACCTGCACAACCTGGAACAAACTGGGTGGCAGGTGTAAAAATCAGCGATGATCAACTCAATTTAGGTACGGGTGTTACACAACGTATTGCTAATACTACCTTCACAGTTACACCTGCAGAACAGATCAAACCTACGATTTCCAACATTGATTACACGCAAGAACAAGAACAAGGAAAACCGGTATCTATAACCGCAAAAATAACTGATGCATCAGGCATAGCAAATGTTAGCATAAACATAACTACTCCCTCAGCCAAAACTGTAACTACTCTAATGACTGCTGATGACAATAACGTCTACAGCTATAGATATACTGATACTGCTCGCACTGGCACTTATCTCTTTTTCATCATTGCGACCGATAACTCATATCATCCCAACACTGAAAAATCAGCAAATAACACATTTAAAATAACCCCTGACCAAACACCGCCCGCTATAACGTACTATGATGCCTATCCCAATATACAAACCCCCGAAGAACGTGTTAAAATATCTTGTGTTGCCACAGATCATATCGGTATTAAAAGAGTACACACTGAAATTACCTACCCGGATGGAAACACGACCACCAAAACACTTATGTCTTCTGATGATGAAGAATACATCGTCAGCGCCGTTTACAGTACTTATGGGAGATACGAATTTCGGTTAATTGTTGAAGATCTCAATGGTAATACAGCAACTACCTCTGAGAAAACGTTTTGGATAACCTCAGATGTCGATGATACTGACAACGATGGTATGCCAGATTGGTGGGAGACAAAATATGGGTTTAATCCGTATGATCCAACTGATGCTGATAACGATTTCGATAATGATGGCTACACCAATAGGGAGGAATACAAATCAGATACAAACCCCTTGGAAGATGTCGCTTTTGAAAACATGTTATTATTATTCAAAGATAACGGCGGTTATCTCCTTGCATCAATAGCGCTATTTATCGCAATCCTTCTTATCTCATTATTAGGTATTAAACGGAGGAGGTACGCATGAATTTACTTTACTCGCGAATCCCATTTGTCCTGTTGCTAATACTTGGGTTTATTACGTTCATAGCCTCACTTGTGGACATACTGTTATCCGACATTGAATTTCTACAGGCAACACTTGCTGTTTATGGTATTATCGTTTTCCTCGGGATTGCGCTTGTTATCTATCAACAAATGAAACAGTCTTCAGAACCATATAAAAACTCGGTAACTCAATTTGAAAAATCCCTCAAAGGGCGTCTCCATCATTATAAATGCCCAAACTGTTCTGGTGTCTTTGCGATAAAGAAATCTAAACGAAATAACAAAAAAGAGATGAAACTTACCTGCCCTGATTGCGGTGCTGTCGGTGTGATACCCCCAGAACCAGATATTATCCGTGATATCATTCCTGCAAAGAAATCATCCAGTATTCGCCTGAAATGTGATAATTGTAAAGAATGGGTGACGATTTGGGCAGAAGGCCAAGATATCCATAATCATATAACGATATTTACCTGCCCCTACTGCGAAGCACAAAAACCACTCTATCGATTTTAATGATGATGCCTGATTTTAACTGCTTCACCCTGAGACATCATCTTCATTTCGTCACCATGCATCAGAGCAACACCCACCGCGACTACCTTAGTCTTTTGTAAAACTACCACTTCATCACCATATCGAATAGTTGGATCTGCATCTTTTATACCTGGGGCAAAGACTGAACCTTTTAACGTGAAATCATCACTGATGGACACCCAATACCGGTTGGTTCCAGCTAATTTTTTCGCACCAGCAAGTGTCAATGAAAGTAACCCGCGTTCACTCGTAATCATTCCTAATTGGTGATTGTTTTCTAGAATCCTCAGATGCGGATATCGGCCCTTGACTGTTGTGTTTTTAAGAAAAACTGATGCAGTTTTTTTCCCAAACTGATACTCTAACCGTGTCAGCATATCATCGTGGCGTCGCTGTAAGCTATCTACCTTTGGATACTGTGCAGTAATTTTTCTAAGTGTAGACTCTAACTCTTGTAATGCCTCATCGCTGGTTGGATGAGCCCTACAAGATATCACCGCACCTTTACAGATATCTTCAATAAACTTTAGCATCTGCACAGAGATATGCAGCACAATGGAATCATACTTATTCTTCTTCAGATAATTTTTGAGTATTGTTCTGAGCATCTGTTTTTCATCTTCATACCAGTGACCAGTTACAGGTATATCATACACGCTTGCAGGATAGATCAATTCCAACTCACGTGGGACTACTCCAAGTGGAGAGGTCAGTACTACCTCATGGATACTCCACGGGTTTTTTGTCTTATGTATGATCTTTTGGAACCGTTGATGTGATTTTGAAAATGAATAAGGTTTTCGTGCAGAGCACGGTAAAAGTAGTAACACACGGGTGCTTTCAGGTTTAGCGTATGCATGTATCACTCGTTCTTTGAAGCGTTTAACCTCAGGTCGAAACAAGGCGTTACGAGTAGTTGCTATTAGTTGATTTCCGATCATAGGAGTATGTTTTTCTAAAAAAGTATAGTGGCTTTGATCCAGGTAACTCAGCATAGCTGCCAGCTCTGGACGGATGGTTGCCCGCGTTTCAACAAGTTCTCGTAAACGCCTGTTTTTTATCGCATTTCTCACTCGTTGTAGCTCAGCATACATCATATAATAGTTATGCTGGATAACATCCTCAGCGTTCATATTCTGTGGGTTTTTTTGGAACCTTTGGCAGCTCGGGCAGGTACAGGGCAGATCAGAAAGTGTGTTTATATGGTAGTTACCCGAAGGAAATAACAGTACTTTTTGTCGGCCTGCTTGGATTAACCCAAGTGCATCCAGTAGATCTATACTCATATAACATACGAGCGCTAAACATGAGGGATTACCTATGGCAGGCAGATATATTAACGCGTTACTACCTATTTTTTCTCTTAGTTGTATAACAGTATCAACAAAGACTTTTGGATGAGTAAAAAGCTGTGCGGTATTTCCTAGAATATGCAGTTTCTGTCGGCCTTGTAGCGTGGTTTTGGCAATAGCCTCAGTATTACCGGGTATAAGCTGACATCTCTGGTTTTTTGGTTGTGTATCCATATTGTTTAGATGAATCGCTGCAGGAAGATCTTTTGGGAAGAATAACCCTTGGGTAATCTGCAAATTAGAAGCATGAGGTTTTTGTGGTTCTGTTAATTTGTCTACTACCCACAGCGTAGGTTTTTTCATCGATGGTTTTGTGTCCTTAGAGAGCAATAGTTCAGCATACGCAGGTGATGGGAACCGTTTTGTATCCATAAAAAACATATTAGGGACACGTATTTTCTGCGTATCAAAAGTAATGGTGCCAAGGCGTCCTGGGCCGTCCCTTTGAGCGATATTAATCTGCATTGTCAGTAGGTATCACTGTAGGTTATTAAGAATATTCTGGCTTTTTCTAATTCGCGGGAGATGAGTTAATGTCTAAAATATCGTTGCCCAGTGAACACCATAGCAATATTATGTTCATCTGCTGCCTGTATTACTTCATTATCTCTGATTGAACCCCCTGGTTGAACGATTGCTTCTACACCGGCGTCTGCTGCGACATCCACGGCATCACGGAAGGGAAAGAAAGCATCACTTGCCATAGTAGACCCTTTGACGTTGTCTTTTCCTTTATGTGTTGCGATCCATGCTGCATCCACACGAGATGTTTGTCCTCCGCCAATAGCTACGGTTTGTTTATGTTTAGCAAATAGAACCGAGTTTGATTTCACATGTTTTACGCATTGTACCGCAAATTTCATTGTTTCCAATTCTGTTTTTGATGGTGTTCTTTGTGTAACGTTTTTCCAGTGTGTTGTATCTATGGTTTTGATATCACGATCCTGTAGTAATGCACCACCAACGACACTTCGAAAGGTTATGCCTTTACGGTCAATTTTTGTATCTAAACCAGGTATTTTTAGCAGCCGTAAATTTTTCTTTTTACTGAAGATAGCTGCGGCTTGCTTTGAGAAACCAGGGGCAATAATGACTTCTAAGAAATAGTTGGTGAGTTCCTCAGCAACGTCTGTATCAATATGGCGGTTGAAAGATACAATACCGCCAAAGGGTGAATAGGCATCTGTAGCATAGGCATCTTTCCATGCTTGAAGCTGGGAGTCCGCACAGGCAATACCACAGGGGGTGGCGTGTTTTACGATGACACAACTTGGATCCGCAAATTCTTTGGTGCATTCGATAGCGCAATCTGCGTCGAGTATGTTATTAAATGAAAGTTCTTTGCCCTGCAGTTGTTCGGCGGTGGTGACGCATGGCTCCGTGGTCAGCGGAAGTGTATGATAAAAAGCACCTTTTTGATGCGGGTTTTCGCCGTATCGCATGTCCTTCATTTTCCTTAATGGTAGTGAGATATCTGTGGATAACTCATCTCGGCTCCAACGATTTCTAAGATATGTGCTAATTAAAGCATCATATTGTGCGGTATGTGCGAATGCCTCAACAGCAAGTTCTTCACGTAATGAAACCGGTATTTTTCTATCAGATTTAAGAAGTGATAGAATCTGGGTATATCGGTGGGGATTAGTAACCACGAGCACGTCCTCGTAATTTTTTGCTGCAGCACGTAGTAATGTCGGACCACCAATATCGATATTCTCGATAACCTCTGTGATGTTTACACCGGGTTTCTGTATAGTTGATTCAAAAGGGTATAAATTACAGACAACGACATCAATGGGAGCAATGCTGTGTTTTGTGAGTGTTTGCATATGTGTTTTATTTGATCGTTTTGCAAGTATACCTGCATGGATAACAGGGTGTAGAGTTTTTACTCGACCGTTTAGCATCTCCGGGAACTGCGTAATATCAGATACCTGTTTAAGTGGTATGTCAGCTTCTTGCAGTACTGCTGCAGTACCACCGGTAGAAATAATCTCGATGTTTAAATTGTTTAATTCTTTTCCAAAATCAACTATGCCTTCTTTGTTTGAAACACTGAGCAGTGCGCGGTTATAACCCATTATTGTTACCCAATAGGCATATGAGCCAAATTCATAAACGTTTGGGTTTACCCGTGTTTTTTCTCCTTTTCAACGGCTTCCTGTAAACTTATCTTGCCTTCGAGTACGTCGCGGGCGTCTTTCTCAGATATTGAAAACCGTCCGCCGGTTAACCGGCGGCTGTGTTGTTGCACATTACGTATTGCCCCACGTGTTGGCTCTAATGACAGCCGTTGTTGAACCTTTCCACCTGAGAGTAATGCTATTGCTGCAGCTGCTTCTTCATCGCGTCCTTTTCTGCGCTGCTGCTGAGCGACGCTTGTTCGTGTTTCATCAACGATCTCAATAGGAAGTTCCAGTGGGATAAGTGAATTGATGATTCTATTACGAATAAGTGGTGCACCATTTCCTATACGTATACATGTCTCATTTGCAGGATACTCACGAAGCAGCCGTTTGATTATCCGTGCCACATCTTTAGGTGTATCAACTCGTGTTTTCTGTAGCAGCATATCATCACCTACGATAGCAACACCCGGATGTTCACCAGGATCAATACCAATTGAAACACGTATATACAACTCCTTACCCTTCAGTAATTGTAACGCTTTATCAACCGCATGATCAACCGTATCATATACATCTGCTGCAATCACTTTCTGCAAACCGATATCATGTAACTCGGCATGCGATGTAAGAATAACACCGATGCGATCAGGAATATGCTTTAATGAAGACAATAACACATATGCGATCTTCCGACGTTTTAACACTTTAACCAGATCATGATACAAAGAAAAATCTTTGGTGTACACACCTAAGGTTTTCATATCTTTTTCACAACACTCCTCTCTTCTTCAACGATTACTGTGGTCACGGCGTTCTTATAGTCCACCTCCAAAAGAAAATGAAAAACGAGGAAGAATTACTACAGTAATAACAAACGCGATGCAGAATAATATCGCCCAGATAATTCCATGCCACCTGATCACTTTTGCTCCATCTAATGATCCAAAAGGCAGCAGATTGAAGGTTGCTAATAACGCATTTACCAAACACACAAAACCCACAATTCTGCTGATCACCTGAATGTCAAAAACCAGTAAATACACGGGCAATAATGTTACAGCAATTATAATATTAGCTAAAGCACCAGCAGTGGCGATACGCCCCATTTCAAATTTACGTGTCTCACCACGAAACATAACTGCACCTGGTGCTGCAAACACAATACCGGTAAACACTGCTAACAACAAGGAGATTAACAATCCTTTCGGAAACATGCGAAATTCCGACCACAGGCCATGTTTCTGCGCCATAAATTTATGCGCCAGCTCATGCACAAAAAACGCGGTAATAATACCCAGAAATGATACCGGCAGAGCACTAAGTAACCTCATAGGGTTCAATGTGCCAAAAAGTAACTGACCGCCTGATAACGGAAACGCAAACGCACACGTTAAAACCGCTATAGCAATCATCAACTGTACCAGCTCATGTTTACTAAATTTACCCGGACGCCCCATCTCAAGCGTTCCTTTAGGAAAATACATGTATTCACGCGGCGAGATATCCTGCAAAGAAGGATACCCTTTCCCACTTGTTTTTCTCTTCACCATCCATGTACGTAATCACTGTAATACTATTTATGTCCGTGTGGTACGCTTTCAAAAAAATATGTTACACGCTAACAAATTCATCCAAGGCCTAACCGTATAATATATGGTAAAGCTACAAACGTTCCAACCATACTTCCCACATTAGCCAAGGCTACTACTAACAGCAAACGCACTACCTTGTTACGCCAGAAATCACCCAGACTTTCCAGCTCACTTAACTGCTGAAAATCTCTCACCACCGGCGTACGCAACTTTGCTTCAACAATACCTGCAAACCATCCTGCAGCAACCGCAGGATTCAACGAGGTAAACGGAGCGGCAAGAAACGCAGTAGCAATCGTAAAAGGATGCCCTCGAGCTATTGCAGCACCAATTGCAGAACAGATACCATTGATAACAAACCACCATAACCAAATATTTGCAATATCTGAAAATGCGTCAGGTCCTCGAGAATACAGCATCCACACAATTAAGGCAACAAAAAGCACGGGGATAGCATACGCCACTAATTTAGCAATGCTTATCCGTTTCTTAGGAACCGTTTCTAATTGCTTTAAATCAACTTCTTTTTCATCGCTACGTAATTTACGTTTAACCCCCTCAAGATGCCCAGCGCCAACAACCGCAACTACACGCCCTTTGGTGCTCTGCTCCTTGATTTTTTGTGCAATATATATATCTCGTTCAAAGATCAACACATCCGCAACACTTGGAGCAATCTGACCAAATTCCTCCATCATAGTAGAAATAACATCTTGATCCATCAGCTTCTGTAAATCCAATTCTTCGATGTCCTCTTCTTCAAACCCTACTAATGCCTTTAAAAACTCCCAGGAGAGCTTCAGCTTCTCAACAATACCCATTTTACGCCAGGCACGCTTTAACGTTACACTAATATCCCGGTCAACAAGTGCTACCTCAAGATTTCGTTTCTTTGCTGCATCGATAGCTGCAACCATCTCCGAGCCGGGTTCAACCCCATACTCCTTTCCCAGACGCCGTTGAATCGACGAAAGAAATGTCTGCGCCAGAATCAAATATGCTTTATTGGATCTTAACAATGAGGTAATCGGTGTGTTTTCCCATTTTTCTTTCTCGGTTAATGTCTTGTACCGACGATCACATAATTCAACCGCGACAATATCCGGTTTAAAATCATCAATAGTTTTTTTGACTTCTTCAACACTATCCTTTGAGATATGCGCGGTCCCTACAAGAATGATATTATCAGATATTTTCGCCAGCACAAGCTATCTCCTTTTAGTTACAATCTATCGACGCGGATATGCCGTAGACAAATAACTTATACACCATAAATCAGGGTTGTTAAATATCTGCTTCAAAATCTTCAACAGGAGGTTTAAATTCGTCTACTGATTTAATGTCACCGCGTTCTTTGAGTACTTCACGTGTTAACAACCAATAAATTAATGCAAGTGCACGACGGCCTTTATTATTTGTAGGAATCGCTAAATCAATATATCGTGTCTCATTGTTTGTATCACATAACGCTACTACCGGTACACCAATGTTTTTTGCTTCATTTAATGCCTGCATATCAGACAGCGGATCAGTCAGTAAAATAATGTCTGGTTCAAAAAAATCCTTTGAGTTGGGATTAGTAAGCGTACCCGGTCGGAATCTCCCATCTAACACCGTCATTTTGGTATGTTCAGCAAGTTTACGGATGGGTTTCTGTCCGTATTGACGAACAGATACTACTAATATTTTAGATGGGTCATATTTTGCAAGTAGCTTTGCAGCAACCTTTATTCGTTCATCAGTTTTTTTTACATCAATAATGTACAGCCCATCATTTCGTACTTTATAGATAAAATCTTTAATATCTGAGGTTTTCTGACGGGTACCAATATGCACACCTGAGGTCATATAGGTCTCTTCAGATGCGATCATCGTGGTTTCATCTGTCTTTTTTTCTTTTTCTTCAGCCATATAATGTATCCCTATCCTATGATCAGCTTGTATCTTCTCTTTTAACTGTTATTGGAATTGCTCCTTCTTTGAATTCAAGCATAGAAATCTCTAGAGGATCAATAATTGTTTTTGGTATTTTTGCAAGGGTGGATGGAGCACCCATTGATAACTGTAAAGCTCGCGCTCCGATGATTCGGGCTTTTTCAAATCGTGTGTATTGCAACGTTATCCTCCAAGTCTTTATAAGACAGTAGAACCACCAAATACTCGAAACATTTAAAAAGCTTACTCTTACCTCTATCTATATCTACCACGAATTTTTTTAGAGTGCATATATTTTTTAGTTCCTAGCGTAAAATTATTTCACTTGATCGTCTTGTATTTCGAAATAATCTGCAGATCTTGTGTTGAACTGCTCGAGAGCGAGCTGCATGTCTAGGGTTATATCTCTTAGTAGTTCGTCTATGCGTCTGTTGTTAAATTCTTTCATCCCGTCGATATCTGAGTAGATGCGACCCATAAAACTTTCTTCTTCTTTGTGTATCTCTATATTGTATAAGACCTCTTCCATATTGACGCCCTCATAATACAATAAAATACATCAAATATAATAATCTTTTGGCAAAACAGACCAAAGGTTTTTTATAACATCCTGGTTAATAAACTATTAATTTCTGTCCCGCGATAGCCTAATGCGCCCTTGTTTTTGTATGATCTTTTTATTCCTTCGAAGCCTTGTTTTGGTGGATTAAGGCGGAAAACCGGTTTTATCTCCGGGATTTCGGTATATCTGATTTTTTTGTTGATGAGTGCTTCTGATAGTTTTGGTATTGAATCATATGAGGTAGCTGATTTAAGGTATTCTTCTGTTAGAGGTTTGTCACCGATGAGTTTCCCTCTGGTCTTAAGTAGTTCCGTTAGTTGTTTTTTCTGTATTTCTCCCCAGGTCACGTAGTCTTTGATTTTTTGAAGCATACCTTTGTATACGGGGTTCTCGGGGATGATCACACAGTGGTTGGTGCGGGTTAGATTTAATAATTGTAATGTTTTTTTGATATCAGGTTCTACGTTTACGGTTCCTCGAACGCGGATAACGGCGTATACCATGTTTATTTCCCTCCTTTTTTGTTCCCGGTTTTTTCAGTGGTTTCCACAGGTGGTTGTTCTGCTTTTTTTTCTTCTGCAGGTGTGCCAGTGTCCCCGGTGGTTATACCTAATTTTTTTGTTTCTTTGTCGGTGATACGTGTTTCAGCATTTTTTTCAAGGGCGTTGAACACTGCTTTAGCGTAGTTGACCACGGTTTTGGTTTTGCCACTGGTGAACGCCCAGCAGTCTTGGACGCCTGCTAATCCTAATATTTTTTTCGCAACATCGCCTGTTGCTAGGCCAATTCCATGTGGCGCGGGTTTAAAGGTGACTTTTACGGATCCACTTTTACCGGTGATAGCAAACGGTACGGTATGTGGTTTTCCGCAGCCGCATTCCCATGATCCGCATCCTCGTCGGATAGCGATCATGTTGAGTTTAGCAGTTTCAATTGCCTTGCGGATACTTGATCCTACTTCTTTGCCTTTGGCTTGTCCTAGGCCGACGTATCCATCTTTGTTTCCTACAGCAACTGTTATGACAAATTTGATTCGTCTGCCTGAGTCGGTCATTCGTTGGACCATGTTGACATCGATTACTTCGTCTTCTACCTCGGGAAGGAGACTGTCTATAATTTCTGTCTCACGGAGGGGTAACCCTGAATTTAATGCGTCTTTGATGGTGTTTATCTCCCCGGATCTCACGAGTTTACCCAGTTTAGTTTTCGGTGTCCATTCAATTTCTGAGATATCCCGCTGTGTGGGTCTTTTTCTTCTGCGTTGTTGTCTTGTTCTTGCTGCCATTATTTGCCACCTATCACCTTGCTTTTCATGTCGTCAACGACTGAAGCAATATCTTTCTTGAGGTGTTTACCATGAATACGTTCTTCATCAGGGAGTTTTGCTTCATCATGTGGGCAAGATACCCCAGCGTCAAGAACGCCTTTTAATGCTGCAAAAAGGGTGCCATGTGCAACCGGTCGCTGACGTCCGATATCAAGTATTCCTTCTTCTATACCTGCCTCTAATGCACGGGTACCTGCGAGCAGCCCTGTGAGGTATGCTGCAGGGGTGGTTGATGCAGGATATGACCAGTTGTATTTTTTGGGAAGCTCATTTGATATAGCTGATGCGAGGATGGTATCTCCTGTTGGGGTGTATTTAACAAATTGTATGCGGATGTTGTTGAGACTTTTTCGTACGACAATCCGGGTTTTCCGTGATTTCAGCAGCTGCAGGCGTTTCCGGTAATCTGTTTTTCCTTCTCGTTGCCGTCGTGGTTTCACACGATATCGTGGTCCTTGTCTCATGTTTTTTCCTCCGTAAGCTTACCATCTGAGATTAAATGTGTTTTCAAATGTTGTTTATTTCTGAATTCACCGCCTTTTGCTTTCCGATAGTATTTCCTGTAGGTATGTGCGTCGATTTTTTTTCCTTCCCGGAGTTCTTTGAGATATGTTCGTATTGGTCGTATTGTGCGAATCCATCGTTCTTTGCGAGGTAATCGCGCATATTTAGCTCCTTTGCGTGAACCATGGCCTCTCCGTCGCCCTTTTGCTTTTTGATTGGCTGCATATTTTTTTCTCCCTCTTGATATACCTTGTATTTGTTTGCTGGTGATAGCGCCACCATGTATGAGGATTTTAATATCTTTCCGGGTGACTGCTTTTGCTATTTCATCGGTTCTATCTTCATCCATCCACACTCGGTTGACACCGCATTTGAGGATGTCTGCAGCCATTCTTCGTTGGTTTCTAAGATCCGTCATAGGTTCAGCCTCTCATATTGAGTATTCTTATATCGCGTTTTTCCGCTTCTTTAGCGATTTCTAATCTTTTCCTGGTGCCTACGGTTCCTCCAATGCGTATCGCTTGTTTTTTTGGATCGATATGCTGTAACTCTGCAGTGGTGTGTACAATGATTTCTTCAAAACCAGAGGGGTGTAACCCTCGAACCATACGAGGGCTTCTAAATCCTACGCGTACTTTGCTCGGCCGGTATTTCAGGTTTTTACGCATTTTTGAGGTGATTCCATCGGGTCTTCTCCAGTTTTGAGGGATTCGTTTATAGCGGAACCATTCTTCTCTTAGGAATTCGGGGGTTCGGTTTTTGATTTGTTTACGTATCCGTAGTTGGTGTTGCTCCTCGGCGGTTAACTCCGGTTTTTTCTTAACGATGTATTCCGATGTTTCAGGCTCTTCTTCGTCTTCTATTATCACTGGTTCTTCTTCAGTTTGTTTTTCTTCTTTTTTTGTCGCTGGTTGTTTTTTCGGTGATTTTTTTTCTGCAGGTTTCTCTGGTTTCTTCGTGGTTGTTTTTTGTGGTTTTTCAGGTGTTGTTTTCTTCACATGTTTCAATAATTCATCAGCGGTTTTTTCACTGAATCCCTGTATTTTGGTTAAATCCTGGGCGGTTGCTTCTTTAAGTTTATCTAAACTGGTGTATCCATGGTCATAGAGCAGTTCGGCTTTTGCTTCGCCGATACCAGGAAGGTTCGTGAATGATTTGATTACATCAGATTTGGTCATATATGTTATCCTCCTTTGCTGATCAGGTATACACCGTCTTGGTACACCCTGATATCTTTTCGCCGTACTCGGGTTGCTCGTTCGATATTGGCGACGGTTTGACCGATTTTTTCTTTGTCTATCCCGGTGACGGTGACATCGTCTCCTTTGGTGTTAACAGTGACTCCGTCAAGTATGTGTGCTCGTCGGGGTGAGCGTTCACCAAGGAAATTTTGGATGATAAACTGGTTGCCTTCCACGATTGTTTTGATAGGGAAGTGAGAATACACGGTTTTCATTTGGTATTCGAACCCTTGTGTTATACCTTTGATCATATTATGTATGTGTGCGACAAAGGTTCCTATGAGTGCTTTTTCATTTCGTTTTGGGGTGACCGTGCATGATATCTCTACGTGTGTTTTAGATATAGTTATATTTATTTTTGGATGTGCGAATGTTCTGGTGAGGCTCCCTTTTTCGCCGGTAACGGTCAATGTATTGTCTGTGTAGCTTATGTTTACGCCATCGGGGATAGTGATTTTTTCTTTGATAATTGGTTTTTTTTCGTCAGTCATATGGCATCACGTTTAGTAGATATATGCAAGGAGTTTTCCTCCAACGCCCATCTTACGTGCTTCTTCTTGTGATACAATACCCTTAGTGGTGGTTAACACAAGAAGCCCGAAATCACGGGCGGGTAGATATCGTCCTTCCCAATCTTCAAGTTCTTCGCGTTTAATCGGGTATCGTGGTTTGATAACCCCGCATTTGTTTATGTTGCCGATGAGTTCAACTTTGAATTGACCTGCTTTTCCATCTTCGATGAAGTCGAAATTACCAATGTACCCTTTATCTTTGAGTAAGGTGAGTACACCGCCGATTAATTTTGATGAGGGCTGTATGATACAGGTTTGTTTACCTCGTGTTTCAGCGTTTTTCATCAATGAAAGCGCGTTTGCAAGTGGATCATTTAACATTTCAGATAACCCTCCATTTAGTAGTATTTTTTAAATCCTATTTCTTCTGCTTTTTCACGGAAACATTGTCTGCAGAGACGAAGCCCATATTTTCGGATGATCCCGCGTTTTCTTCCGCATTGTTCACATCCATTTTGTCTGCCGTAGTGTCTCTTTTTTTCTTTTATCCTCATGTGATAACCTCCACGTTGAATGTGTTGGCAACGTATTCCATGGTTTCTTCAGGTGTTACTCGATGTCGATGTGGTATATGCCGTCGGTTGATACGACGGTGTTTGATACGGTATCCAGGTTTTTCCATAGTAACACTGATATCCATACCGAATATCCCGATGTTAGGATCGTATTTTTGTTCTTTGAACAGGGTGTGATCAGGTATGCCAAATGAGAAGTTTCCTTGTTCGTCAAATGCGTAGTCTGCTATTTTGTTATCTCTGGTGGCGAATGCTTGTTTTAAAAAAGACTCTGCAGCATCTTTTCGCAGGGTTACCTTGCAGCCGATGGGCATATACTTTCGTATCCCCCAGTCTTTGTTGGTTGTCTGTGAGAGCGTTTGTATGGGTTTCCGGTCGGTGATATTTTTGAGCACAGTTTCTGCTTTTTTCAATCGTTCACCAGCTTCTCCTACGCCGATGTTGATAGTTACTTTGGCGATTTGTGGTTTTGTGAGCGGTGTTGATTTAGGAGCAGATTTAGTGGTTTTTTGTGTTTTTTTCTTTGGTTGTTTTGATTGTTTTTTTGTCTCCGCGCTCATTGCATAGTCACCTCAGGGAGTGCTACAACTGGTTTTGTTTTTCCAATGGGGAATGCGTAATGAGTGATTGTGGAGAATTCATAGTCTCCTTTCATTTTGATAACATTTGGTTGTGATGATGACACGGTTTCGATATCGGTGATGGTAGCGATTTCTCCGATGTGGCTTCCTCCGATAATCATGGAGATATTGCCCTTGGCAAAAGTGTATACATCAGAGATTTTGTTGTTTTTAAACGTATATTTGAGTACGTCACCGGTGTGGTATTCGTCTTTTTTCATGGTAATATTTCGCCCGTCATGAAGGTTTAACTGGGTTTGGTTACCGGGTAGGATAGTTTTGTTTTCTATGCGGCAGAGTTTCCATTCCGCGTCTTTTTCGGCGATTGAAACCGGGATTAGGCGTCCTTTTTGATTGTAGAGAATACGGTAGTTTTGTTTTAATTTTGGAATACTGATAACATCCATGAACCCACAGGGGTATTTGTGATTTTTCCGTATGGTTTGATCCACCAGTATTTCATCGTTTGCTATCAGGTTTTTTGCTTCTTTATTGGTATCACAAAGCTTGAGGTAATCTCTTACTAATGAGACGAGAGGGATTGATTTATCTTCAGGGTGTGGTCCTGGTGATGGCTTGGTGGTCCATATTTGCTCTTTACGATGTATTTTTAGTTGACGTGGGGCAGCGAGTCTTTTGAGATGTTTACTCATGTTTTTTCCTCCTTTTTCTTTGCTGAGGTTTTGGTTTTACTAGCGGCTTTTTTCTTTTTGGTGGTCGGTTTCTTTTTAGTTGGTTTTTTCTTGGTCTCTTTTTTTGCTGCTGGTTTTTTAGGCGATGATGTTTTCTTTTGTGTGGTTTTTGCTGTTGGTTGTTTCTTTGGAGTCTCTTGTTTTTTTGGTGTCTTGTCTTCTGGTTTTTTAGCGGGCTTTGAAGGGGTTTTACTTGGTGATTCTGTTGTTTTTTCTGCAGGTGTTTTCTCGGGTTCTGTAGGGGGCTCTTCTACTTCTTTATCTTGTTTTTCTCGTTGTTGTTCTTGTAGTTGTTGTTGGGCTTCTTGTTCGATTTCTTTTTTCACGTCTTCTGTGAGCCCTCGTTCTAGTTTTGAACGTCGCCATTTATCTGTAAGGTTTAGTTTGGTGATAAGCAGATTACTTGGGCGTATGGGTTTTGCAATTTTTTTTCCATCTGCTTTAATAAGGGTGAGTCCTTCAATTTGGATGAAGCCTTTGCGGACATCAACATCGATGACTTTGTCTTCATGTCCACGGTAGCTTCCACGCATGACTTTTACCGTGTCTCCTTTGATGACGGGTATACTTCGTTTATCATATTTTAATAGTAGATTTTCGGTAAGATGTGATGCAATCCATTTCCTTTTTTTATGGAGGGGGGCATTGTAGAGTTTTTTTCTTTGTTTTCGAGGTTGTGTTGTTTTCATGGGATACCATCTCATACAATTGTTGTTGCAGTTGCGGCTATTCGTGGCCATCGTTCTGCTGCTTCTAGTGCAACTGGTCCTTTTATTAAAGATCCTTTTGGATCACCCGTGTCTGTGACGATAACTGCGGCGTTATCTTCAAATTGAACCATGGTGCCATCTGGTCTTCGGAACGGTCGTCGTTGACGCACGATGACTGCTTTCATGAGTTGTCGTTTCATATCTGATTGTCCTTTTTTGACGGTGATGATAATCATATCGCCGACTCCGGCCTTGGGATATCTTCGGTGTACTCCTTTGAGTTTTGGGGTCATAACGATTTGAATGATTTTTGCACCAGTGTTGTCGATGCAGTTTAACCGTGCTCCGACGGGGAGACCACGCATCATTCTGCCTGCTATTCCTTTCATGGGTTTTTCATCCTCTTCAGATTTTTTCTATTGCTACAAATGACACTGTTTTGCTCAACGGTCGGCATTCTGCAATGCGTACTTTGTCACCACTGTGAACGGTGATGCAGGGTGGACAATGTGCTCGATAGCGGGAGGTACGTTTTTCATATCGTTCATATTTTGGAACATAATGTGAGTAGTTACGCTGGACATTGATGGTTCCATCCATTTTATCGGATACCACAATACCCGTGAGAATTTGCCCTCTCACAGGTAATGTGCCATGGAATGGGCAGTTTTTATCTGTGCAACTCTCTTTTGGAGTTTGAACGTTTATGCCAATGTTTCGTGCTTCTTTTTTTTCTGCCACGGTTATTCACCTTGCTTTTTTAATCCTATTTTCAGATCTATATGTTAATCGTGTTCCATTCACGATGATGGTTTTATTTTGTTCCTTAAAGGCAAATGTTGCAGTATTTTTTGCAATCTTTTTGCGGTCATTGTTGATTTGTATGAGGAAGGTATTTTTTGTTTCATCAAGGATGCACCCGGTTTTTCCAACCCATGTTGGATCAGAGCAGTCGATGATGGTTACTATTCTTCCGATGAGCTCGTCCTTAACGAGGGTGTTATCATCCATATGTTTCACCCCGAGTAACTGGGTTTTTTTATGCGGATTTGATGTCCTAGGACGTAATCTTCAGAGGGCTACACCAGCTAAACTGCCCCTCATAGATTTATGCTTATGATACGTCAACGACAAATCCCATTTTTTCCAATGCGTCTTTCACTTTCGTCCTGTGGTCTCCTTGGAGTTCGATTTTACCATCTTTGATGGTGCCACCGCATGCACAGATTGATTTCAAATCGCTCACAAGTGAATCCATGTCTAGATCATGTGGGTTGATACCGTCGACGATGGTCATCATTTTACCATAGCGGCGTTTATCCACTTCAATAGTGATTCGTTGTTGTTCACGAGCGATTTCTTCACAGACACAGATCTCTTTTGGTAGACCACATTTCGAGCATATTTCACTCATTTAATTTCTCCTTCCTCCCGCATGATGGTTAGTAGTTTTGCAATGGACATGCGGATCTGCCGGATTTTGCCCGGTGATGGTGGTGATCCACCCATTGCTGCTACACCACGTTCATGCATGAGTTCTTCTTTGAGCTCTTTTAGTCGATCTTGCCGATCTTCTGAGCTCATTTCTCTTATTTCTCTACTTTTTAATGTCATTTATGTAGCCTCTTTGGTGAGTTTTTTTAAGTTTTTAATAAGCAATTCTGCAGTTTTCCTGCCGATTCCTTCAATTCCCATGATCTCATCGACATCCAGTTCGTAAAGTTCTTCGACTGTTTTGATGTTTGCTTTTTCACATTTTTTTACTACTGACGGTCCGATGCCAGGTATGTCAGTTATTTTTTTGATAGGCGTTGTGGTTTGTTTTTCAGCAGTGGTTTTTGCAGCAGGTTTTGCTTCCGGCTTTGAGGGTTCTTCTTTTTTTGCTGCTGGTTTTTCAGCTTGTAGAATTTTTATTTCATCAGGTAATGTGGCATCTGGTTTCATAATGCGGATTTTAACACCGAGTACACCTGCCTTTAGTTTGGCGACAGCGTATCCGATGTCCATGACTTCTTTAGCGGTTTCACCACAGTATTTTACATGACCCTGGGTGAATTTCTCTGTTCTATGACGTGCTCCTGTCAACTTTCCTGCGATGATTATTTGGCAGCCTTTGGCACCCGCGCGCATAATGCGGCGGACAGTGGAGTGGCCTGCTCGTCTGAAATGCCATCCGCGTTCGAGGGCTTCAGCGAGTTTTTCAGCCATAATTTGTGCGTTTAATGCCGCGTTTGCTCCTGCTTCTTCTATTTCTATTTGGGGGTTGTCAACTTCAAATTTTTGTTGAATCGTAGCAGTGAGCGCTTTTATTTTTGATCCACCTTTGCCGATTACCATACCGGGTCGTTCGACAACGATGTTTATTCGGGTGCCTAGAGGCGTACGTTGGATGTTCATACCGCCAAATCCTGCTCCTTCGATTTCTTTAAGCAGAAATTTTTTGATGAGTGAACGTTTAGTGTTTTCCCGGATAAATTTTCGTTCGCTTGTCATTATTCCGCCTCTTCTAGCACAATTTCAATATTGGTGGTTACCGTATTTTTATCAGTTGCCCGGCCGTGGGCACGTGGCATTATACCACGTATCGTTCGTCCGGTGTATGCTGATACATGGATTATTTTCATATTCTCAGTATCAAATCCTTTGTATTCTGCGTTGTTTTCTGCGTTCTCTAATATTTTCAGCATATATCGTGCTGCTTTCTGAGGAAAACTTGCCGGCCCTGTTCCTTTTTGATGTGCACGTTTCCCATTATGATATATCGCGGGGAGTGGTCGTTTTAACGCGATAATATCCTGAAGATATTGTTTTGCATGCGCACTGGGCATACCACGGAGGGCACGTGCAAGATTAATGGAATCTTTATGCGAGCAGTGTAACTCGTAACCATACGCTTTTGCTGTTCGGTCAGGATCTGTTTCAACTGAGTATCGTTTCATAATTCATCACTTTAAAGGCATATATTTTGACGACCGTGTCGCACCAACACCAGGCCCGGTATGTGTCACTTTCTTCCGAGTTAACACAAATTCTCCGAGATAATGCCCAATCATATTTGGTTGGATGTCAACACGTTGAAATTCTTTACCATTATACACATCAATTCGGTGGCCAATAAACGATGGTAGAATCACCATGTTACGACAATGGGTTTTGATCACCTCATCTTCATCTGCTTTCTGTATGTCTTCAATCAGTTTATTCTGCCGTTTAGTTAGACCGCGATTTAGTGTTCTGCGCATCCGCGAAGGCAGTAAAGGTAGCACTTCTTCCAGTGATAGCTGTTTGAGTTCCTCGAGGCTTAGACCGTGAAAACGGAATTCCTTTTTCTTTACCTCAATTCGTTTACGCCGTTGTTTCCTGCGTGTTCGTGCTGAGCTACCATATCTTGTTTTTTTAGCCATACGTATCTATTTCCTCCCGGTTCTTTTCGCAGCTATATGACCAACTTTTCTACCTGGGGGTGCTCCTCGTTTAACTGTATTTGGTCCACCAACATGCTGATGTCCGCCGCCGCCATGTGGATGGGAAACCGCGCACATAGCAACACCTCGAACTACCGGGTAGTTTTTTCCTTTCCGGCGCCGTGCGAAATGTTTTTTTCCGGCTTTAAGAAACGGTTTATCTTTACGACCGCCACCAGCAGCTAACCCAATGGTTGCTCGGCATGATGCATTTAATGTTTTAAACTGACCTGAGGGTAGGCGAATCACTGTTTTATTGCCATAATGCGACGCAATAGTCGCATTGCTTCCACCAGCTCGTACAAGTTTCCCTCCGTCGTTTGGTGACAGCTCAATGTTATAGATAGGATACCCCTCAGGGATTTGTCTCAAGGGTATCACATTACCTATTTCAAGAGCTTTTGACTCGGTAAAAGTAATTTTTTGCCCCACTTTCATACCTTCAGCAGCAAGAAATAATGTTTTAGAGTTATCTTCCAGTCGTACCTCCGCGATTGGTGATGTACGACCGGGATCATGCATAAGACGCTCAACTACTCCTGATTTTTCACGATCAGAAGTATACTTTACTTTCCCCCGGTTTTTATGTGTGGGGGCTTTGTATCGTCCACGCTTGCGGCCGCGTCTTTGTTGGATAAGATTTTTTCCCATGTCAACTACCTCTAGAATACTCCAATTCTCATACCTATATCTTCTGCTTTGTACTCGGGCATAAACATGACAATCGCATGTTTGCCTGTTTTTCTAATCCGGGTGGTAATGTTTTTTACTTTCACATCAAAGAGTGTTTCAACAGCATGTTTAATCTGTGCTTTATTTGCTGTTCGACGTACCACAAATTCAATAGCGTTATGTTGTTCCATTTGATTCATGGTTTTCTCGGTGACGTATGGATGAAAAATAATTTGATATGGATCCATCATTTCTTCGCCTCCAGTTGAGCAAGAGCAGATTTTGTAAATATAGTTAACCGTCCAGCATCTCCTCCTGGTGCGAGATGTTCTATATTTAAATGAGGCGGTTGTATTATGTCGACACCGGGCAGGTTCGCTGAGCTTTTGGTAAGCTGTTGTTTCGTTGAGACTATTAGAAGTGATTTTGGAGTTCGATATTTTCGCCCTCGTGTTTTACCTTTACCTGCTCGTATGTGTTTACCATTTGCTGCACGAAGGATATCGTCATACAGTCCGATTTTTTCTAATGCAGCTATGATTTCTTTTGTTTTTTTCATGTTTTCAAATGTATCGTCTACAACGATTGGTAATGTGAGTTTCTCCTTAAATTGATGCCCTCGTGAGGCAACGGTTGTTTTATCTGCGGTGGCAGCTAATGCAGAGTTTCGTGCTAGTTGTTTTTCTTTTTTATTTATTTTTTCTTTCCAGTTTCGTTCGGCTTTTGGCGGATGTGCTCGTCGGCCGCCTACTACACATGGAGCAAGGGCCGCACGTTGGCCTTGTGTGAGACGTGGTACTCGTGACATACCTCGGCCTTTGCCGACAGATGCGGTAGCCTGCCGTTTTCCAGCAAGAGGACTGGCGCCATAGGCCTGCCGTTGATTGGAATGGAGTACATTAAATGATTTACTTATGAGATCGGGACGATATGTCGTGTCGAATACTTTTGGAAGCTGCATGGTTTCTTTAATGGTTCCATCAGTTTTGTAGACATTAACTTTAGTCATGTTTATACTCCTTGTTTACTGGTGGTTGATATGTAACTTATCTCTGGTTTCTCTACGGTAACTCCGCGTCGGTATCGCACTGCATCGCGCATGCTTACCAGACGTTTCGTTGGTCCAGGTATTGATCCATGTAAGAGAACATAGGAATTGTTAAGGTTACCATAATGAGGAAACCCGCCGGCAGGGGTTATTTCTTCTCCTTTGTCGCCTATTTTTAGTACACGTTTGTTGTATTCTGTGCGTTGGTGAAACCCGGTTTGTCCTGCTTGGGGTACTGTGGCTTGTATCCAGTTAGGATGCCAGGATCCTGCGGTTCCGATCATACGTCGATGTTTTGAGTTTTTATGCGTTAACAGTTTGACACCGAATCTTTTTACGACTCCTTGGAATCCTTTGCCTTTAGTTACTGCGATGATGTCCAGCATGTCTCCTTCTTTGACGATATCATTTATTTTTATTTCTTTGCCTAAGAGTTTTTTCGCGTATTCTATACGGTCTTTGATGCTTCCACCGCCGATTCTAAGCTCCCGGAGCTCGGGTATTTTTTTTGGTACGCCGGTTATGAGTTTAGGTTGGGTGAATGCGATTATTCTGATGTCATCAGCATCTTTGGTGAAATCCCAGTTTTTTTGACCTGATTTTTTAGCAAGTGGAACACGTTTTGTAAGTTCAGGATCAAGTTTTTCTGCCCATCGTTCTCCGGTGGTTTGCAGGCCGTATGCGTTTCTTTTGTATGCGCGAACCGCAGCGATTTTTAATGGTGGCGTTTCGACGACTGATACCGGCATGAGTACTTCCCTACCAGAAGTGGTTGAGGTTGGCCGATAATCGGTAATGAAGGCATGTGTCATACCTGCTTTATAGCCGAGAAATCCTTGGATTTTTGGTTTGTCACCACCTTCTGGCCAGCTTTTTATATGTGGTGTTTCAGCTCGTGCTCGTTTCCGTGGGGAATACCCATGTGATCCTCTTTTTGGTCGATGTCGTTCAGGCATAACATACCCTCTCAGATACTTTTTTTAGGGAATAGTGCATGTTGTTAGTGTCTAAACCGTGACAGGTATCATACAGCTGTAAAAGCATATGATGGCTGTTGACGCCGGGTTTCATCAGGTGAATTGCCCGATCGTGTCTGGTATAGACCGAGAGGTATGGCATTAAAGAAATGATATATAAATGTTGCCTTCCAGTACTCCGGGTGAAAAAACGGCTGACTCACTTAGAATAGCGGATAATAATTAACATGGTTTCTCATACGCATTTTTTTATAGTATATTTTATTTAGAATACTAATAATACTAATACATCCTGATAATTATGACAGATAACCACATTATATCTCAGATTTTTATCCTTTTTCTTTGATTTTGTTAGTTATTTGTGATTTTTTTTCTGTATAAAAAACAAACAATGACTTTTGGAATGATTCTACCTCTCTTTGCAACCATTAGCAAAAAACGATAAAAAATCATTTTTGTTTCTACTTTTTTTACTGTGGCTTTGCTGTGGTTGCTATTATTTTTTTGGGATACTTTGGCTATTTGGAGTAGTTTTTTTAAACATCCCAGAAGGGTATGAGATCACAGCAGCCGCAGCTATGGCACATTGTTGCTACTGTTTGAGGCCTGAGATTGTTTTTGGAGAATATGTGTTTTTGTTTGAGTGCAAGCTTGTATATTCGTTCTGGTGTAACCTCTGGGATTCTCTGGTCTAATGCACTTTCAAGGTAACGTCGGTTCTTATTATTAATACGGATTTTTCGGAGGGTGGAAATTACTCCTTGTTGCGCAAGTTTTTCAACGACGTTTAGTAGCGATGCATCAGTTTCGCCTAACCCGTACAGTAGATTTGTAGTTACTTTACCCGATCCGAAGATATTTGTAGCTTCCGTGAGCATCGTGTAAAGTGTGTCGTATTCTAAATCAGGGCAAATACGGCTAAAAATCTCTTTATCAGGGGTTTGCAGGTTTATTTTTATCTCTGATACGCCGGCGTTATGAAGATCACTGAGTTGTTTTTTATTGTCGATAGGGGGTTCGACACCAATTGGAATATCTGGGAACTTTTTATTTGCTAGTGTGCTAATTGAACACATTTTGGTTATGATCGATTGGGTATCTGGATAGATGCCGCTGGTTAATGCGATTGCTTTTAGAGGAGTTCGTTGTGCGCCTTTGTTAACGAGGCTAATAAAATCTGCTGGTTTATATCTTGCAAGGTTCTGTTTTTTCAGCGGATGTTGTGTGCAGAAAGCACAGCTGTATATGCATCGGGCATCTAGATTAAAGAATGCTTGATAGGGTGCATGATAGAGTATTGGCAGAAGGTGTACTTTATCGAGGAATACCGTATTGTTATCTACTATCTGTAACTGTTTTGACTCAGGTAATTGACTGAGCCTAAATCGTGTATTGGAGTCTGTGCTAGCAATCAATTTGATGTGATGCCCTTGGAATGATAGTGCAATATTTTTGGAGCCCGCACTTGGTCCAATAGTGGATCGTTCATACACATGAGGAATGGTCACATTTGAGGGTATGTAAACTGTTTCTGCTGCGATGAGTTCTGCTTTTTTACGAGCAGCGTTTTGTTGGGTCACAAAATAGCGCAATGGTTTTTTATATGAATAATTTATCCTTCCTTATCGTAAAGTATCATGTTTACTACTCTCTTATGTGTATATCCTATTGAGGTATCTCTGTGACTGAGGAGAAATCAAATCTACATCATCCGGCAAGTTCGCTCCATTTTGATACGTTACAGTTGAAAGATGCATTTTTTATTATCTTAGCTTTCTTTCTGCTTGGTGTGTTCTATTTTTTACCTTCGTTTGATGGGTTGTCTGATGCGGGTAAAATTATGATAGGGATTTTGTTGCTTGGTGCAGTATTATGGATTACTGAACCTATTCCGTTGGCGGTGACTGGTCTTTTGATTATGATTTTGCAGCCTATTCTTGGTGTGGCGCATGCTTCAGATGTGTTTTCGTCATTTGGCAGTCAAGCGGTGTTTTTTTTGATTGGCGCGTTTATGTTAGCCGCGGCAATTGAAAAACATGGGTTGCATAGACGGATTGCATTAAAATTTCTTGGTTTTTTTGAACGAAGTCCGCGTTTTTTTACGTTAGGTATTATGGTTTCTTGTGCGGCGCTGTCTTTTATTATGCCGGAGCATGGTGTTGCTGCATTGTTTTTGCCAATTATTGCTTCAGTTTTGATTGCGATGCGGGTTGTGCCAAAGCAGAGTAATTTCGGTAAATTAAGTATGCTTTCGGTTGCATTTGGTTGTTCTATCGGGAGTTTAGGCACGTTGATTGGTGGTGCGCGTAACCCGCTGACCGTTGAAGCGTTGGTGGCTGCAGGCTTTGAACCTATTTCATTTTTTGATTGGATGTTGTATTCGATGCCAGTAGTGCTTGTTGCATTACCGGTGGTATGGTTTATTCTGCAGATGGTATTTCCAGTTGAGATCACCGATATTTCTCGAGCAAAAACTGAGATTGAAAAGCAGGTACGTACCGTAGGTACCTTGCAGGGGACCGAATTACTGGTTCTGTCGATTGTAGTAATTACTATCGTGTTATGGGTATTTTTTTCGTCGCCAGAATTTTTAGGGTTGGCAGTTATTGCTATTATTGGGAGTGTGTTATTGTTTTTTACAGGGTGTGTGACGTGGAAGGATGTTGAGCAGCGGGTGCCCTGGGGTCTTATTTTACTGTATGGTGGTGCGATAACACTGGGTAATGGTATGCGTGTGACTGGTGCGGGTGCGTGGCTTTCGCATTTATTACTGGAAGGGGTAGGTGGAAATATTTTATTGGTTATTTTGGTACTTATTTTAGTTACGGTGTTTTTAACAAATATGATGTCTAATGTTGGTGCGGTTGCTATTTTACTGCCGTTTGGCCTTGCGGTTGCTGGGGAGATTGCTTCGTTGTCGGCGGTGTTTACTTGTTTGCTGATTGCCTTAAGTGGAGGGCTTGCGTTTATGTTAGTAATTGCAACACCGGGGAATGCGATTACGTACTCCTCTGGGTTTTTTTCTACGCGAGATCTTTTTCGTGCAGGGGGGATAGCAACGGTGGCATGTATTGGAATTATTTTTTGTATCGCAGTGGTTTAATGGAGGGGGGTGCT
>CAZRMY010000013.1:0-19288 GCA_964601295.1 uncultured Thermoplasmatales archaeon
AGAAATCGTGGATTATTTTTAAGTAACGTCATGTTATTGTTAGAGAAGGAATTTTTTTATTTTAATAACGTGATTATAGAATATATAACCTATATAGAATTTATATATTAAATAAAAATAAGAAGAGAAGGGATGAAATAATCCCTTATGCGTAGATACTCAAATATCCGCAACCAGTTTCCGTGTCGCAGAGATTAAGGTTAACTTCCGGTTGCATGACGTAGTCGAGGTATATTTTGACAAGACCGCTTGGTTCACCGTTGGTGATGTAGTTGATTGGCCGTGCACCAGGATATTGATCATAACCAGTTTTACCAAGGATTGTGTTTTTACTTGGGGTGATCACATTGGTGTTATCGATACTGAGATCGATAACTTCAACATCACCACTACTGTCAGCAATTCCAAAGGACATGAAAGCGATACCATCAGAATTTAATTTAAGTTCTTCTATAAGCGCTTGATTGCTTTCTACCGCGTAGTCTGCTTCATACCCATAGGAGGATAATTGGTAATCTTTTGCTTCTCCAAGTACTTTATTAACAAATACTCCTTCTGTACCAGATTCTTCTGACCTCTCATATGTTTCGACATTTCCGGCGGTTATACAACAATCCCAAACATCAACATTCTCAGACGCTGCTGGAAGGGCACCATTAACTAATGTTAAAGTAACGGTCCCCGCCGCTGCAGTATAATTACAATATGCATTTGTTACACTGCCTATAACGTAACAAAATCCAGATCCGGTCATGGTAGCTGAAGGGAAAGTATTTGCAGGAATTGTCAACAATACATCATCATGTGTTGGCGTAACTGTTGAAGGTACTGTTGTCCATGCTATGGGTCCACCAGCTGGGATATTTGCATATTGTAACAGTGAATTTGCAGGTGCATCAGTTTTTATTTTATACATGTCCTGTAAAGTTGTCCGATCAATTGATTGTAATCCATGGGTGTTTGCACTAGGGACAATCATAACAACTGCATCAACGGCAACCTTGAATACCTCAAGATCCGGGTATTTTTCATAATCGCTTGCTGAAAGATCTTTTGATGCAGAACCAATATCTACGACACCTGTTCCAACGGCGGTAATACCTGCACCAGAACCACCTTTTTGTATAGAGACTCGGTAGCGGTTTTCATATTCATCTTCAAACATAGGTGCTGCAAGAGCCGAAAACTCATATACTGTTGAACTACCGCCTATAACAATGTCTGCGTTTTTCCAGTCATTGCCGGTACCTATCTCATTTTCAATTCCACCTTGCCAGCCAGATTGCCATGCATAGAACGCACCTGCTGAACCCACTGAAACGAGTACGAGCATAAGTGTTGCTATAACAGGCGATACTGCCTGAGCGTTTTTCGCTAGCTTTCGTCCAATTTTTTTCATATTTTTCATTTTTTTCTTTACCCCCTATTATTTCTTGGGTGATTTATATCTCTGGAACCGCATGTTCAACACCGTTGAAACACAGCAGATCCAGGGGGCATATTCATCCCCAAAAAAGCGATGATAAAAAATAGATAATAAGCTTGTTCAAATAAAATACATAGCACTATACTTTGACCATAACATTATAGTTCCACACAGGGTATTTTAAAGACTACATATGCTATAGTTTCTATATACATCATTTTTTAATATTATATTTAGACTCATCAATATTAGGGTTCTAATGAATATTATTCGCCACAAATTTAAAGCTATATTCAAACAAGACGATACCGCGGAAAATCGTGTTGACCAGGTATTAACAGACAAATACCTACAGGTAATAAAAAAGAAAACACAACAACTGGAAAAACAATTCCTAATTGAAGACGACATTCCTGAAAAACTAATTCACCAAGATGAAATTGCATACATGAGACAAGAATTAGATAAAGACAAAATACGGATAAATATAACATACCCCGTAAATCCGCCGTATGGTTTTGTAAACATCACATTTAATCAAATAGAGGGAGAGTTCCAATATCTGCTTAGAGAACCACGGTTGAAAGCAGGGGAAAACGATACACTTGAAATCATAAAAGAAAAAGTCGAAACAACTATGGACCAAGAAGAAATACCTATTGAAGAAGGAACTATATTTAGTAAATCAAACTCATTACACACTTATCTAAAAAATAGATTCAATGACATAATAGAATTATATGATATAGACGTAGTAGAAAAACGACGTCCCATACTTTTTTACTATTTAGAGCGGGATCTTCTTGGATTGGGAAGAAGCGATGCAGTAATACGTGATCCGTTCGTAGAAGATATCGGATGTAACGGCCCACATGTGCCACTGTATCTTTTTCACCGGGTTTTTGGATCTATGAAAACCAATATCATGTATCCAACTGAACTAGAACTAAACAAATTCATCCTTAAACTAGCACAAATATCCGGTAAACACATCTCAATTTATCAACCAATTTTAGACGCTGTTCTAGCAGATGGCAGCAGAATCAATCTCACCCTCGGGTCTGAGGTCACCCGTAAAGGATCCACTTTTACCATTCGAAAATTTTCATATGATCCAATTTCACCTATTGATCTTCTCCGTTTTTCATCAATTTCATCGCTTCAGCTTGCTTACTTCTGGATGCTCATAGAACATAAGAAATCAATACTCATGTCTGGAGGTACTGCCTCAGGAAAAACAACCATGCTCAATGCGCTCAGCATGTTCATACGACCCGAGGATAAAATCGTTTCAATAGAAGACACACCAGAAATCCATATAGATCATGAAAACTGGATACAATCAGTCGCACGAAAAGGATATGGCAAAATCGTAGGAGTATCCGGAATATCTGGAATCTCAGGGATATCTGGACTCGGTGGAAGCCCGGGTGATGTCGACCTCTTTGATCTACTTGTTGCAGCACTACGCCAACGACCCGAATATGTTATCGTAGGAGAAATACGAGGTCGAGAAGCATTTACTCTCTTCCAAGCAATAGCTGTTGGACACGCATCAATGAGTACCGTACACGCGGGGTCAATCGATGAACTACTACACCGTGTAGAAAGCCAACCAATGAACATACCCCGAGTGCTTTTCCAAAGCATCGACGCTGTAGCCTTTATAGGCCAAGTAATAGCACAAGGAAAACGAGTACGACGCGTGAAAAACATTATAGAAATATTAGAAATAGAAAATGAAACCAATAACCTACTCACCAATGAAGTATCCAAATGGAATCCAAAAGGAGATTTTTTCCATTTCAGCGGCCGCAGCTTCATACTGGAACAAATAGCAGAAGAAACGGGTAAAGACGTAGACATACTCTTTGAAGAACTAAAAAGAAAAGATCAATTCCTTCGCCTTTTAGATAAAAAAAATATCACACACTACAAAGATGTCAGTCGAGCAATAAACCAATACTACGTTGATCCCCTTAAAGCAATAGAACAAGTGCAATCGAGGTAACCTGATAATGAACAAAAAACTTGGCCCAAAAAATCATCATCAAAAAAACACCACTCAACTATACACCCAGTATCAAACATTCTGCTTTCAAATAATCGGAAAAAGATTTTTTACAGACAAACATTATCCCAATCTATCAGAAACACTCAAAATGGCAAAGACATCTCTCACCCCTAGTATTTTTCTCTCTGTAATCCTCTTCACTGGATGTACAGTCACCGTCATCTCATGGATTGGATATTACCTACTATTTAACTACATCCTTCACTCAGAAAACTGGTTAACCATTACCGTACTACTAACCGCAATTACCGCCATTGTCGGATTTGGTTTCTACCCATTTATCATACGATCAAAGATAACAAACTGGAAAACAAAAATAGACCAAGAACTACCTTTCATCCTTAGTGAATTGTCAATACTAGCAAGTACTGGTTTAACCCCAATTAAAATCATGCGCAAAATGGCTCTAAAAGGGAAAAAAAATGTATCATACAGTGAATTCAAAAAAATAATTTACAAAATCGATGTAGAAGGAAAAGATATTATCACGGCTATTAGTGAAACAGCAAAAGAAACGCCTTCTGCAACTTTTCGAGAATCACTCTGGGATCTAGCAAATATGATTTATCAAGGTGGTGATCTAGATGAATATCTCAGAATAAAAGCAGATACCACCATGCAATTAAAACGAGATATCCAAAAAGAATTTATTGATCAATTAGGAACATACTCAGAGATTTATATCACCCTCGTCCTTGTTGGAGTACTTTTCATTGGAATAGCCGCATTTCTCATGGACGCGATGGGATCAACATTTGCAGGGTTCAACGCAGACACACTCCTCATCTTGTTAGCATATGGCCTTATTCCAGTAGCTATACTAGTGGTCAATCTACTGGTATCTATGGCCTACTCTAAAAGTGGATGATATCATGAAAAAATCCATACTCCTCAGTTTAATCCTACTTACTTTAGCAATAATCGGTATCTGTGTAACCGCGCAACAAGATAATCAACCACCACAGATCACAATTATTTCACCCCAAGAAAACACCAGTATTCAAACATCAACACCCGCAATCACTATTAAATATTTTGACTCATATGGAATCAACCTAAATTCCATAGAGATAATCGTCGATGGGATCGATGTGACTGAATGGGAAGAAACAATTATTGAATCAACACAACTGTCATATATACCTTCAGAAATATTCCAATTAAAAGATGGAAATCACACTGTTGAAATCACTGTATCTGACATGAACAATAATCCAGCAACAGTATCATGGACATTTATCGTGAATACAACGCAAAAACAGCTCGCAGAAGAGGGCATTGATATCTATGTTATCATAAGTTACACCATAATTGGATCAACTATAGGAATTGTACTTTTTGGTCTGTACATTTTCTACCTCAAAAAATCAAAAAAATTTACATTTAAAAAATATTTCATCCAACATCCAATACACAAGAAATACCTCGTATTATACCTTCCATTTATCATCGCATTTCTTTTTACCACTTACACACTTGCATATGTTACAACTACTCCTGATCTTGCCAAGTTTTCGCCAGAATATGTCATCATCATTGGTATATTCATTGCTCTTAGCCCCTATAGTATTAACGTTCAATTTGAAAAACGCAGAAGTGGGAAATATGAAAGAGCATTCTCACAATTTCTATTTGAACTTGCTGATGCAATGCGCGGTGGTCTTGATCCAACAAAAGCAGTCATTGAATTAGCCAAATCAGATAAAAGTATATTAAAAGAATATCTAAAAATCGCTGCTGACAACATTCAACTTGGCCGACCATTTGACGAAGTTATGGCTGCCATGGCGCGACCTATAAACAGTAGTCTTGTTAAACGATATGCTCGATTAATCGGTGAAACATCAAAATTAGGAGGAGAAACTTCTCAAGTCATATACCGCACAGCTAAAGATATGGACGATTTCATAAAAATAAACCAAGATCGCCGTAGACAGCTTATGACACAAACAACTACAATATATATAGCCTTTGCAGTTCTATTAATCGTCTTATATCAACTTCTGACAATGTTTCCAACCCTTGGCTCTATAGATATATCGTTATTAGGAGCAAAAAGCATGGAGGCTGTAGAAAATACAAACAGAGAAATAATCAGAATGAGCCCAATTCTGCTAAAAAGACGGTTTTTCCATTTAGTTATAATAAACTCAATTGGAACGGGAACAATAATCGGACAATTTATTGAAGGAAACCCAAAATATGGTCTCATTCATTCACTAATTTTAACAAGCTCAGCTGTCCTTTTCTTTAGCCTACTTATACTATAAAATTAGTTAGGATATTGACCCCATAAAATCGCAATAGGGGCATCTAATAAGATCTGTAGCATCTTCAAGTTGCATTGCAAATATTTTGCTACAGTCAGGACACTGTATCTGAACCATTTTTAGATGATTAATATTATCTTTTGTTTTAGTATGTATGGGAGTTTGAGGTGATAAATCTCCAGATGATTTAATATCTTGAGAAAGGTTTTTAGGAGAAATCGTAGTCTTTTGCTTCTGATTTTTTTTACTAAATCTTTTTGAATGTGCTACTTCAGTGATTTTCTTCTTATCAGGATTAGCAGAATTTCCCACTGAGGGATTACAGTCTTCAGGTATTAGCTCTTGCCAATCATCAAGATACGGAGACAATTCAGGGGATACTGCATCCCAATTGTTTTCTATTAATGATACCTCAGTTGAGTTAGGGCGTCCCTGTGATTTTATTTTATGGGAATCTAAAGGCGTTATCACTGGAGTTTGTTCTTCAAATTCAATATGTAATTGTTTATTTTTTGATAATGCAAGGATATCACGGACGACGTCCTCATTTATCATTATAGTGCGTTTTTTTGCCGCATAATCAATGACGATATCTGCAATTTTTAATAGTTGACGTGGATTACCCTGCACCGTTTGATTGAGTGATTCAACACCTTTTGCGGTAAATGGATACAACGGATCAACATCATCGACTAAACGTTTCTCTAATAGACGTTTGGCTATCATAAGTTTGGCTTCATTACTTGATAACGCCGGTATCACAACTTTCCGGTTTATACGTTGATTTAATGAAGGATGATGCCTCATAAGGGAATTAAAAAATTGATAATCACTACTAATCATCACCATAACACCCGCATCAATATGATCAACCAAAACATGCAATACATGTAGGAATCTTTCTGCGTCTTTAGCCCGAGATAGATGATGAAAATCATTAATTAATAAAAAAGCAGGTGTATTTTTATTAAGAGCATAAGCAATCACACGTCCTGCTTCTTCAGGATCATACGATTTTTTTGATTGTTTTTTGAGTTTTACAATCTGTTTGTACCAGATAGGGGGTATAAATAAGCGTTTCAAAAAACTTAATTGATTTTGCTGTTGAATAATATCTAATATGCCGTCAACGACCCATTTTGTTTCAAAACTCATATTTCTTAAGACATAGAAATAATTTTTATTCACTGCTTCATTTGCGACTAACAACAGCCTCTCTGTTTTTCCCGCACCAAGGCCACCAAGAATGCCAATTACAACTTTGTTTTCTTTAAATGAAACTTCTTCACGTATGTGAGCAAGCTCCTCATCGATTTTTTGAGTTACATGAAATATATCAACATTCTCTAGAGTCTCACTAGATAAATCTCTAAATGGGTTACTACGTAATCCATAGCGTTCATATACATTTTTTTGCATAAACTTTTCTCCAAGAAAGATTAGGTTACACGGGATCGAAGATCCACCTTGATTTTTTTATTATCAAAAGTATAGAATATATTATCATCAAATGATTTTTGATTCATCCATTTTGGGATTCTCATAAAACGTGCAACACCTTTAGCGGTATCTCGGCTTAGAAATCGAATGATACCATCAGCAATATGCCCCACAGTAATTCTTATTTTTTCATCTAACATTCCTTCTTCAACAGTTAAAATAACTATAGCCCCATGTTGCTTACATAAGGAATCTAATTCCTCGATAATATTACGAACCTCAATTAGACTATCATCCAGAATAAGATACGAAAATGAATCAATAATTAGTAACGATTTCTCTTTTATGAAATCCTTCCAATGTCTACTTGAACGTTCTTCTATGATCGGAAAATCAGTTGTCTCTGAATAGCATTTCATTTGTTCGATTACCTCCTCTTTTGCTCGAGAACAAATATAGTTAATCTCTTGTACAGTACCATGAGCAAAACCAGCAAGATGCTGAACGAAAATGGTTTTTATAGGATCTATATTCCCCTCAACTAAAATAGTGCTACTCTCTGGAATCTCATCAATATATTCACTTAGCCCAGGTAGTTTAATCGGGATCCCCATACAAACAAAATCCTTCAATCTATTTTTAATTCTTATAGCGCACTATTTTATTTAATCATATTGAATATATTCTATTGTAGAAATAGAAATCTATATAGCCATATATAGAACTCATAAAATATTTGCAGTAAATTTAAGACACACAATGAAAGTCTCTACAACCAGCTATGCGCAAGCTTAAAAGTGACAATAATGGCATATCAATTGTCATAGGTGCCCTTCTTCTTACCCTATTAACAGTTACTGCAGCCACATCATTTGCCCTTTTCATAGATCAACAGCAAGATATCATACAAGAACAACAGTACCAAGCACTATTAAAAGAGCAAGAAAACATAAAAATCCTTTCTATCGTACCCGAAGATCTACGTGCAACAACAGGTGAATGGGATAAACTAACTATAACCCTTGCCAGCCTTGACACACAGGGCTCTAATTTACAAGGCATACGCATAAACGACAAATACCTCAAAGCAGTAAACATAACCAGAATAGACGGGTCACTCACCTACTATAGGCATACTTCAATAATACCATTACAACCAAGGGAACAAATAGACCTGACCATCAATCTTACCGATAATCCTGCAGAATCAACCAAACATGATTTTTTCACCAGTGGAACAACCGGACTACAACTCAAAAAAACCGACTATATAAAAGTAGAAGTAACAACAACACTATGCAATAGCTTCACCCAATTATTCTTGCCACCCTCGGCATATATAAAATTAACCATAGAAGATATTAGCGGTACCCAATACCTAGGTCTCGATGGATCTGAATCCACACACCCTAGACAAGGCTATATTACATCATGGGAATGGACCATCGATGACGGTGCAGGGGCACCTGAAACACCCTCAGGCCAGAAAACAATATCATCAAACCCTCTCACATCAGGTACAACCTACACCATAACACTCACTACGACCGATAACTATGGACTAACTGGTGAAGCTACTATTAACTATACACATTAAAAAAATAAATAAGAGTTGAGGGATTTCCATCGAATTCTACGCACTATCAAAAAAAGGAGCGCACAAAAAAAATCAGGACTCCCATATAGCAACAGAAATAAATGGTAAATATGTGTTTGCGATAGCCGATGGAGTAACCGGTTTACCAAACGGAGCAATTGCAAGTAAAACAGCAATACAAGAACTCCAACAACAACTCAAAAACCATAATGATATCAATGCGGCAACAATAATTGAAAATATAAACACAAAAATTTTTTTAGAACAGCAAAAACGACAAATACTAATGGCAACAACATTGGTTACTTGCATCATTACAAAAAAACAAATTATAATATTTCATATCGGGGATAGTAGAGCATATATACTTACCGATACAATTTGGAAAACTAAGGACCACACACAAATTCAGGACCTTATTGAATTAGGCATTATAACACCTCAAGAAGCTACCTACCACCCTGAGAAAAATAGATTAAAATATGCACTTGGAATCCCAAAAAAAATACAATTTGAAGAAATCACACTTGACAGAAAAAACCAAAAAATACTACTCTGCTCTGATGGTTTAACTGATTATATTGCAGAAAATGACCTAATAAGCATTGTACAAAAATACGATACCAACAGAGCATGCAATACGTTGTACAATCTAGCAATAAAAAATGGAAGTACAGATGATATTAGCATTATCCTTATCAAATAAACCGGTTAAAATAGTCTAAAAACCGTTTTCCTAATATTTTTTCCATTACCAGATTTATCATAGGCAGACACTGAAATAGTATTACGCATCATCTTATTATCCAACTGTTTCCAACTAAACATATAGGGTGCCGAAGAAATATTGCCAACAAGTATATCATTAATATAAAATTCTACTCTATCAATTCCAGATATATTGTCTGAAGCAGCTATATCTATATCAACAGAACCAATAACAAAAGGAATGAAGAATGGACACAGTTCTCTATTAAAAATATATATTGCAGAATCTGGTTTAACAAAAGATATCGCCGGTGGTTCATCCTCAAGCACCACACATAATTCATCTGACCAACTACTCTGTAGTTGCCCATCATCTTTTACTTTAACTTGCAAGTCATATGTTCCATTGCTCTCCCATTGATGAGATGCAGTTACCTTTGAACCAGATGGAAAAGGACCCATCCAATTACTTTGCGAACCGTCACCCCAATCAAACAGATACCATAATGCATCACCATTAGTGTCACTAGCAACCGAGGAAAATGAATAATCAACTTGCGGCTGACCAAACCTAGATCCCGCAGAAACAATAGGTTTTCCAGGTGGCCTGTTATCACCAACACTTACTAAAACTATCGGGCTGTACCACCATAACTGTCCATCAACAACCTCTAATCCATCATACCCCAGGATTTCTTCATGATACAGATCATCAGTTCGCTCTCTCAGAAGACGTAAATACGGGTCAGTACCATATATTTCAGAATGAACCACATCACTATAACATTGATCAACCTGTGCTTTTGCAACAACATAATAGGTACCTGGTTCTGAAAAGCTGATATGCTCAATATATGTTGTACCCGTTACGGATCCGTTCACCGCGTTATCCCAGCCGGTTCCCCCTAATGGATCACCTGCGTGTGCATCAAAATCAGTTGTTATAAAATCTGGGTTTTCAATGGGGTCCGAATGTGAACTCACTGCAAGATACGTATGGTCAACCACAAGGCTACCATTAACCTGCCAGGTAAACGTTACATTCTCACCGGGTTCTACTCCCCATGTCCCATTAGCAATAGAACCGGGCTGCCATCGAATATACGGTTGCGCTAAATCAGTCTGATGCAACACAAACCGACGTACCTCAGCACCAAACCCATTAATCGTATCATTACCAAACATATTCTCATCAGGATCTTTTACACCATACATCTCAGGAGTCAACCATAACACACCAGCACCCGGATAATTCCCAAAAATCTCATCATCAACAAAGATATCCTCAGCAGGATGTCGAGCTACATCAGCACCATACGCCCATGCGACAATGACACCCGCTGCCTGATACAACTCATGACCCAAAGGCCCACAATTCCACCAAGATAAATTGCCGCCAAAATCACCGATATACGATCCTAAACGTAATGTAGAAGCATCAAAAAAATGAAAATCAGGGGGTGCAAACATATAACTCCTCCCAGATAAGAGACTCTGTTCCATCACCCAATCGTGGGTTGATGACCATGGATACAACAACGCCCGGGCACCACCATGGAAATCACATCCAACCCGAATCGTATGATTATCAAGAAATCTGCGAAGAATCCGCCCGTTGACACTCCCCCAAATACCACCGGTCTCTTCACCAGGCCCCGCATAATCAGCCTCCCGGTTTAAATCCCAGCCGTTACCATCATAACGATTCCGCCAGTCAAACCCAACTGGGTTATGACAGATTTCAATATAGATCTCACGGTTATCCACCAACCACCGTAACCAGTCTTTCGAATATCCTTCGCAGGGCGCATCAGTGTACGCCATGCGCATCAACCAATCACAAAACCAGTATAACCCAATAGTACCCACGGTCTCATCACCATGTGGACTACCCAGATATAACACCTCGGGTTTATGCATACCCCGTGATTCATTGGTAATACACACAAAATAAATCTCATATCCTTCCCCAGGCCCACCTGGTTCATAAAATTCAGATCCATTAATTATCTCAATATACTCTGGATATGCTGCTTCTAACGTGTGATACCCTTCCACCAGTTCATTATATGTCGCAGGTTTTTCATACCAAAACTCAGAACAAGTACTCTGAGAAGTCAGCTCAACGTTAATGTCAACCCCCTGCCCAGTTATTGCCACCAAGCTGCACACAAGGCATACCACTGACAGCTGTTTACACCACAGCGGTAGAGCCGCGCTATGACTCATAATCCAGTATCCTCACAAACACGGTGAAACAAACTCAGCCAAATACTATGCTCACCTAGCAAGGCATCCTGAAAAATAGTCAACAACCATTGGTACCACCGACCAAAAAACTGCCGGTTTTTAGGGACAACAACCCCCAAGTGATCCGACCAGTTGCTTTCACTACCTCGACTATCACGCGCTTTTACTTTAATTTCGTAATTCCCCTGTTCACTCCACTTATGCGATGCTTCAGCTAGCTCATGATCCTTATAGGGGCCAAGCCATTCACTATACGAGTCGTCACCCCAATCAAACATAAAAAACAACTCATCCTGATCACGATCAAAACCAGAGGTAGTAAACGTAAGCAGCTCATCCACCAAACCAGATGTGTCACCAGAAGGACGCTGAGGAGTTTCAGGAGGTGCATTACGAGAGTCAACTACATGGAAATCTACACACGGATCACCTAACAAATTTAACTCGTAATAAACAAACCGCATGTACTGCACACCTATCACATGGACATTATCTTCCTTTGAATCCCTGTGTGCATCACTGATCCTATGAATATCCTCAGCAAACACTGCATCCCAGAACTCACGATGATACCGTTGAGACGCCCCATTTGTGCCTTTAGCTACAAACCACCCTGATCGCGTATTCATGATAACCGCAAAAGCGCCATGTAGTTGTTTAACTGTAAAATATTCAGCGATACAATCATCATATGTTCGATCAAAACCTCCTGCATAGCACCCCTGTGAATAAATAAAACATAACTCATCATTTTGTAACGCTTCAATATCAGGGATTTCTATTCGCATATTCATATCATATTGAGAATGACCAAGATGATTCACCACATACCTCCCATTGTTAATCTGAGCGATTATTTCATCCTTTTCCCAGGGCCCTGGTTTACCATCATACACTTTTTCAATCTCATAATCCGCAGACGGAAAACCCAAAGTGTAATATCCATTTGCATCTGTTTCATTGATCAATTCATCCATATACAACATCCCACTAGCATCAGGATCATCCACTAACGGGCCCTCCGGGAGCAGCAAAACCTCACCTACAAGGCACAAGTCATTAAGATAAGCTGCCTGCTCATCTAACTCAATAATTCGTAAAGTTTTATTCACAAAAATTTCCACTTCATCAATAGACCCAACACACGCCCGGCCTATAGACACCTCCGCAAACAGATCAACATCACCTCCATTCTCACCATCAGTTGGTTCGCCCCATTTATCATCACCATCAGAGTTGAAAGAACCATCAAGACACGTATAATATAAATCACCAGGAATACCTTGATCTCCTACATCAGAATAAAGATACTTTGCAGGGATAATATCGTGATCTCCACCAATTAACACATAATCTACACCATGATCTGTATAGGCCTCTCGGATATACGAGCGTATAGACTCCGTATCATTACTGCCGATATCAGTAAGCGTCTGTATTTGTGTCTGAATTCCATCCTGAATATGTCGCTGTCGTAACGGCTCAAATGCTGGTTTAAACTCTTCAATAGTAATCATCAATAAATCAATATCATCATGACAAACCACTCTCTTGTTGCCCTTGGGATATGTACTTACTATCTCAGGGTTGTCAACCTTTGAAGATACCTGCAGTTCATCAGAGGGTAACCCCCGTAACAACGCGGTAGAACCCGCGTTTTCTTCTAACTCAACCTGAACGTGCATCTTAGGATAATACCACAAAGACCCAGAAATTGGTTCATAGCGCACCGGGTATAAATTCAAAACAAGAATTGCATACCCCCGACAAACATAGGTACCAACCTCTTCAAAAATACAACCTACATAAAACTGACGCGCTTCATTCACAGCAATATCTGCATACTCTCCCTGGGTATTCTCAGAATAATCACTTGTAAAAGATTCCTGCGCCAAAGGTATAACAAAACCTGAACCTAACATAATCGGCTCAGCTGGTTCAACAGATATGTGCTTAACTTTTGTATTATATGGAAGAAGCAACGAAACACCTTTCAATGGTAATAACGGCTCTCCAGGATCCGCGATTAATTCACAACCATGCAGCGAAACCGTGGAAAAAACATCCCCGTCTATCAATTCAGTATGCATAGCTGGTTCTGAAAAAACATAAGTCTCTTCTAAAAGATTTACCCGGTCACAAGATACATCTGATTTAACAATTGAAAAACTGGTTGTGCTCAATAGGAAAAAAATGACTGCAGATACTAGCATGATGTCTATAAATTTTTTCATATGAAGTACCCCTACTCAATACGTTATATCAAAACATTTAAATTAAGAATAATATAAAATATATGGAACAAAAATAGAACAATCAACGGCACACAAACAAAAATAACAATAACTTGTTACCAAAATAATTAATCTTCAGTTTTCTTAACAGATTTAGCAACCCTCTCTGCCAAAAAATCACGAATTTCCTTAGGATCCGTAGAATCAATCCCAAAATACTCAGGGAAACGTTTTGTCGTCGTAAGCATCTCAGTAGACCCATGTTTTCTTGCATGAATCAACTTCATACTCGCAAGCTCATCCACATGATCATATGCCTTCTGGCCAATCATGCGACGTAAATTAGATTGCTTTAACGGCTGATGAAATGCGATAAGTGTTAATGTTTTCAACAAAGTATCCTCAATTTCAGGATCCGCGACCATCACTGATTTATCAGAAAAACGTTTTTTTACCTGCATCGTATATTTATCCCCAGCGCGTATGACCTCAATGGCTGTTTCATTTTTACGGTCTTCATTATAATTTTTAATCAACCCGTTTATTGCATCCCCTATTTTACCACGCGAAAGATTAGTCGCCTGTTTAATCTCAGAGATAGACAATGGTTTACTTGCGGAAAACAATACTGATTCAATCAAACGCTCTTCTTTCACACCCATACGCTCACAACACCATTATGTATATTAGATGTTTTTAATAAATATCTTTCCATATGGAAACTGACGTTGATACACCCGGATTTTGTTATTATATGCAAGAAACAACACCGACAGAAACGTTCGAATACGATCTTCAGTATCCGCAAAATCACAGATATCCTGCAACTGCATTGTTTGTTTATCACAGTGACAAATCCGATTCCAGACCTGTGCGACATCTTCCTCGAGATGATCTTCATGTGCTGTCCCCTTCATATGCTTACGGGCCATTGCAGCAAGCCGCTCACGCTCCTTCCGGCGCATTTTATCAAGCAGCTGATACTCTTCAGATTCACGACGAGCTTGATCAAACGCATCTAAAAGCTCCATTAAAGTAACCCGTCGTTGACTCGTACGACGAACCGGCTCCTCTAACGGGGGTTCAGGCATAGACATAACCAAATTAGCATACGAATACCCATCATCCGCGTTCAACCAATCACCCATCGGTAAATCCGCCCAGTCAAAACCGGAAACCTCCTCATCCGACTGTTTTGACTCCATCAGCTGCACCAATGTATCGCTCTGCAGACGCAACACCCGCCATGCCATATAAATAATCCGACCCGCCGTAATCAAATCAACCTTTTGTTTTTTCGCCCGATCAAGATACATAGACGAAAAATTCACTAAATCAATATTCCACGGATCAAAACCCTGAGAAAGCACCAAATCAAACATAAGCGCAATAGACTGATCAAAAGGGTTACTAAACGAGGACACCTCACCAGTCTCATCAGAATTTACTAATGAAAGATACCGATTAATCTGTTTGGCATCCTCTTGTTTATCAACCAGTGCTTTATGAAATAATAAATGATTCACCACCTCATTATCGATCTTAAGCTGCTCTTCCATGATACTCCTCCGAACGCTGCATCACACTGGCATCAGACGACCGTAGCTCCCCTTTTGGACCAACCACCTTGGGATCAATATCACCAATCATCTCAGAAATCCCTGAGTCATGCATGGTAACCCCATACACCTGATTTGCCTCATTCAGCAAAATCTTACGTAATGACACAGTGATAAACTGAGAATGACTCGCATTACTCTTAATCATCCGCGACACCGTCTCAGCATTAATCCCATCAAGAAACATATCCACCTCATCTAACACGTAAAACGGACTAGGATCATATTGTTGAATAGCAAAAATAAATGCCAATGAAGCGATACTTTTCTCCCCACCAGATAACGCTGATAACAACAACACTTTCTTACCCCGAGGACGCGCACGAATTGTCAACCCACTCTCAAACAAATGCTCTTCATCCTCCAACTGAAGCGATGCTTCACCTCCTTCAGAAAGCTGCGCATAAATCTGTTGAAAATTCTTGTTAATCTCAGTAAACACCTCAAAAAACTGCTCTGTTTTCTTCGCAGTTACATTTCGCACCAATTTGTTTAAATTCTTCTTCTGATCCTGTAAGTGTAATACATCCTCATCAAACTTTTTTTTCCGTTCCATCTGATGCTCATATTCTTCAAGAGCACGCATATTCACCGGTTCTAACTCCTCCATAGATTGCTGCGTCACCCGCATCGATTCCTTTAACGATTCAATATTTGGAAGTTTCTTATCCGTTATTTCAACCTTGTACAACGCAATTTCCTGATCCAGTTCTTTAACTGCTTCCTCCAAAGTTGGCAGCCGATATTTCGCCCGGGAAATCAAATCCTGATATGACTCAATACGTGTATTCAACTTATCTAATTCATTTTCAATGGACACCGTCTCCTTGTATATATCATCACGTGTACTAGCAAAGGCTTTAACTTTACCAGTCATCTGCTCCTCCACAGTCATCAACGCCTGAAGTTCATCCTGCACACGAGAACGAGATTCCTTTAAATCCTTAATAGAATCACGATACGTCTCAATTTCAGCATTAGCCTTTGTCCGTTTCTCAGAAAACTCTGATTTCCGCTGCTCCACCAAATTTGATTTGGTAACCAATACCTCCAAATCAGCTTTTACGGCAAGCACTTTCTCCTGAAGCGTTGTCACTTCCTCTTCCAATGAACGTATATTTTGTGCTAACTCTTTATTTGATGTCTGCAGCAAATGTTTCCCTTTTTCTTCTTTTAATGATTCAAGCTCAGCAACACGTTGTTTAACAGATTCAATACGATTGTTGATAGTGGTCTGTTTTTCAGTAAGCGCATTTTTATCTTCCTGTTTTGCTTCAATATTTTTAAGGAGACTTTCAAGTTTTACCGAATACTCCTTATGTCTCACCTTAAGATCTTTAATTTGTGCATCGCTATCTTGTGCGGTCTTAATCGTGGCCAAGCTACTCTCAAGCTCAGTAATTTCTTGCCTCAACGATGCAAGCTGCTCCACGAGTGTATCCTGCGCAGTCATCGCCTCATGCAACTTCCGAGACACCTCATCAAGTTTCCCATGATCAGATGTACCAAAAGTCAACGAAATCTTTGGTTTACTCCCCCCAATCATCGCACCACTAGCCTCAATCAGATTACCCTGCAAATCAACTAACCGTACACCACCCATAAGTCGACGAGCATTACTAAGCGTATCCACAATAACTGTATCACCAAAAACATACCAAAACGCACCCTTATACTTAGCATCAAAACGCACTAAATCAAAGGCAAAACCCTGCGATGCAGCATCCTTAACCGTAAGCAACGCCTTACCACGTGGTTTACCGACGATCATCTTATTTAACGGTAAAAAAGTTGCTCGACCAAGGTTACGCTTCCGCAAAAACGTTATCGCATGAGCCGCTGCCTCATCATTTTCCACCACCACCGACTGCATCCGTGCTCCAGCTGCAATCTCCACCGGAACCTCAAACTTAGAATCAACATCCGCCAACTCAGCAATAGTCCCATGAATACCTTTTAACTCACCAGCATCACGCGCATGCAACACCTGATCCACTGCATGATTATACTTACTTTGCACCGCTTGAGCAGCCTCACTTTCCGCCTGTAACTTAGATTGATCCCGCTGTAATTTTCTAATCACGGTTTCCAACTCAGTAAGCTGCTCAGTATACTCTGCCTCCTGTTTCTTTTTCTCAAAAAGCTGTGTTTCTACCTGTTTGATCTCTTTAGTTTTTGCTTTAGCATCCTTTTTAAGTTCACCAAGCTGCCAATCAATATCTTTCAACTCAAACTCATAGGTTGACTGAGTATTTTCAAGCTCACTAAGCTGAGACTCTAATGCATCCACGTTCTCTGTAACACGATCATACTGCAACTCCAACTCATGGATCTCAACTTGTTTCTCATTATATTCCTCGCGCATTTTGGTTAATTCATGGGTTAAATCATGGGATTTATCATCAGATTGCGCAATCCGCTCTCGAGCAGCATCAAGACTCCGTTCTTTTTCCTCTAAGCTACGCTGCTGCTCATCAAGCGTTTGCTCTAACTCCGCTTTCTTAGTCTCAAGCTCAGTTAATTCACTTTCAACCCCCGATAACTCGGTTTGGAACGACTCAATTTCATCTTTAAGTTCAACGATTTCATCGTTAGAATAATTAATTTTTTCTTCAATTTTAATTTCTTCTGTTCGTAACTTTTCAATTTTTCCTTTGATCTCTTTACCCTCGTCACCGCCAGCATCAGCAATTTTATTTTCAATCTCCTCCAACTTCTCTTGGGATTCTGTATACTTCTCTTTTAACGCTGCGCGTTCTTCTTCAAATTTTGCACGTTCTTTCTCATAGGAATCTATCTGCGTTTGAATCTCTGCAATTTGTGCGTGCACTTCATCTTTTTTCTTATAGGCAATTTTTGCTTTGATTTCATACAAACGTTCCTTAAGCTCGTTATACCTGAATGCAGCATCCCGATCATTTTTCAACTGCTTGACTTGACTGGAAATCTCATTTAAAATAATTTTAATACGCTCAAGGTTTCCCTCAGCCTCATCTTTTTCTTTTTCAGCTTTTTTAATGTCGTTATCGAAAGTACTAATACCTGCGATATCATCAATAATACGCCGGCGGTCAATACCACCCATTTCAACTAAACTAGTGACATCACCCTGTTTAACGATATTGTACCCCTCGCCACTGATCCGTGCGTGCGTTAATATCTCAGCAAAATCAGACTGCGATGCAGCCTTCCCATTAATATAAAAGTAACTGTAATAGTTATTTGGATCATTTTTCAAAGGAGCTCGTTTAATCATACGTGTTAACACGACCTCATTTGAATCCACCGGGATTTTACCTGATGAATTATCAAACACAAGAGAGACTTTGCAGTATTTCGCTGGATTTTTCCGTTTTTTACCGCCATTAAAAATAAGATCTGTTAATCTACCCGCCCGCATCACCTTTGAACTCTTTGGACCAAGCACAAATAAAATCGCATCCACAATGTTACTTTTCCCCGAACCATTCGGTCCCGTTACCGCAGTAAACCCTGGGAAAAAAGGAACCGACAACTTTTTACCAAAAGATTTGAAATTTTCCATTTGTATTTCTTTTAGATACAACTCCATCCCTTCCTATATGCCATGGACTAACTGAACTAAGGTATGAGAGGCGACATCCCGGAAAATAATAATCAGTTTGTACTTTATAAAATTTTAGATATAGAT
>CAZRMY010000013.1:19298-28266 GCA_964601295.1 uncultured Thermoplasmatales archaeon
ATGCCGCAGGGGGGGCTCGAACCCCCGACATCACGGTCTTCAGCCGTGCACTCTCCCAAACTGAGTTACCGCGGCAATATTATTTCTGAAATATGGTAAAAAAGCACTGCTTATTTTTGTATTATTTAATTGATTCCAATAGCCCGTCAATAGCGCCTCGCATATCCTGTAATCTTGATTCAACTAGATGCAATGTGTCCTCAACAACATCAGTGGTGACTGCACCCTGTGGTGACGGCTCAATAAGTCCATCCTGTTCTAAAATTCTTAGAGAATATCGAACCATATGTTGCGGATGTTCAGTTAACTCAGATAACTTAATAATCCCCGCGGGTTCATTCTCTTTTAACGTCTTAAGAATCAGTATATGACGTTTTAAAATATCTAACTCGGTTTCAATAACATTAGTCAGGACGCAACGCTCTTTTTTACCCTTCTTATTTGTTCTCATAATGCTGTTCACACTCTGTTAGTAGGATACTTGTTAGCACACGTAATATAAATTCAGCTATTTAAGTGTATTTTTACAGACAATAAAACACTTTTGTCAATACATAGATTAACGTTCTGTGATACGAGAATTAAAGTACCCATAGAGTATTCTAATTTATGGATGCAGCAAACCAAAAAACAAATCTTTGAGCTCATAAAAAAATTTATGTCCGCAGAAGAATTTAACAACGAGATTCAACAGCTAAACGAAGAGTTTGATGGGCTTGTAGAAGAAGATGTTTTGGCCTTATACGTTGCAGATAAAAAAGGAGGAAATCTTCAGGGGATTCACAAAATCGGAGACATCACAGACGGTAGCTCTATAACGGTATTGGGAAAAATTACCAACATTGGTTCATCTAGGCAATTCAACCGTAAAAATGGATCAGCAGGGAGAGTGATTAACCTTGAAATATGTGATGAATCAGGATGTTGCCCACTTGTGCTATGGGGAAATGATGTTAATCTTGTGGAAAATGGCACTATCAAAAAAGACAGTGTTGTGAAGATTATTAATGGGTATGTTAAACATGGGTTTAATGGGTTAGAGGTAAACTTAGGGCGGTGGGGGATGATCGAGGTTGACCCTGAAGAGGTATCGGTTGATACAAAGAAAATGACGGATAACAAGCCAGTGGCTTCGGCAGTTAACGAGTTTACCGGAGTGATAACTGGTGTTGATCCGACACGGTCTTTTTTTAAGGATACCGGCGAGTTTGGGTTTGTAACTCGGGTGCATGTTAAAGATGATAAAAAAACACAGACCTTTGTTGTATGGGATGAACAGGTGAAAACAATTCAGCGGTTTAAGGTTGGTGATCAGGTGATGATACGTAATTTTAGTTCACGTGCGGTGAATGGTGAGACTGAGTTGCATATTAATGGTGCAAGTATAATTCAGACGGTTTAGCAGCCTCCTTGTTCGTAAGAGGTGTTGTTTTCTAAGGCTTTTTGAGCTTTTTGCAGTTCTCTACCTAAATAAAGATAATGTTCAGGACGTAGAGTTGGGACATGTTGAGCTATAGTATCTGATAATGCATCAGCTTGTGTTCCAACAAAGATTTTTTTGAGCGTGCCTGACACGATGCGTTTATTTTTGTAGACATTATGGTAGTATTCTACATGAATGCGGTTTTTTTGATGATGCACCTCGATGACAAAGAATCCTTGGGTATCTAATGTTACATCTTTACGCTTTGTTTTGCAAGCTGGTATTAATGGAATTTCTTTATCTGGCATTAATGCTTTCTCCTGCTTTTACAAGGTTTTTGAGTTTCTGTAAGGCAACAGGTTGTGGGAGCATGCGTTGTCCGCAATCTGGTGCGAGCTGTGCAATGTTATCCTCAAATACAGTCTGTGCTTTTTTAATGTGTTGCGTTATTTCTTGAATGCTTTCTATGGCGGTGGTATCTGATCGGACGCAGCCGAGACATATTTTTTTGGTGATAGCATAGTCTTTAAACGCGTCAAATAACTGTGGCGATGTTTTAAATTCATGTGAAAGGATGTCAACGGGCATGTCGAGAAGCGTGGGGATGATACCAGATACATTACCGCATACATGCAGTCGTTTAGTAAGTTTAATTCCATCATAAACAATGTCTATGAGTTCGTGCGCATACGCGGGTAAGTCTGTAGAAAAGAAGGGTTCATCGACACTGAGGAGATCTACATGTTTTTCCAGGTGTTGTGCTTCATGGTGTAATGCATGGGCAAAATCAAAAGCTAGTTGCTCTGTGTTGTGGTAGTACATATCGTTGCATGATTGCGCAAGAGTGTAAGGTCCAGTGAGCAGCCCTAGGAGTTTAGTGTGTTTGGGCAGTTGGTTTTTGATATATGTGATATCCGGTACCGTTATAGGGGTATCATAAGTGATTTTTCCAGTGATTTCGGTACGATCACGGATACGGCAGCCAGTAAGTTTCCTGGTGAAGATTTCAACAAATGGATCACGTGTTTGTCCATCTGAAATAATCATGATTCCCGCTGAAAGCATGTCGTTAACAGCAGCATCTATAACGGGTTTCCATGTGGGAGGTGATTGGTTAAAATAGGATTGCATAAGCTGTGACGTACTAATTTGCGGGGGGTATGAGCCGATGACTGTGGTTTCAACAGGGGTGCTCATGGTGTTAGTTTCCTCCGGGGATGATTTGAAGCAGGTGATACCCCAAAATAGGTTTCAGTGTATTCAGATATGAGGATATCTTGCCAGGCGATCATAGGCAGGACGATATCTGCGTTTGTTATGGGCCCCATTATCGCGAAATCTCCACCGAACAAGGGTATGCTGAGATTGGATGCAGCATCAACGGGTTTCCTTGCAGAAGTATATGATGTAAGCCACGTTGATTTTTCAACAACATTATGTATCGCACAGCCTGTCGGAAGTCCATATTCTTCTTTTATCACCGGGATAGCAGCAATAGCTGCTCCGCTGTAGTCACCTGGTGCCAATGCTGCAGTGTCTACAAGTATGTTAGCTACCCCAATATCCTTAGCGAAAGCAAACAATCCTTTATCTGTAAGATGCGCTCCATTCTCCAGGACCTCAATTTTGCCATCAGGGGATTTATCCTTAGGGTTAAATGCCACTAATATCACTGCTGCAGGAGTACACTGTTTTAAGATAGCATGTTCTTCAGGGGTGATACCAATATGAATAGAATTATAAACAGTTCTGTCCAATAAGCTATGATCCTTAAGTGATTGTAACGCTTGTATTTTTACCGTTGGATCAGTGATATCAATTGAAAATGGAGTGTCTTGAGGAATCTCTTCTTTTATGAACGCGATGATATCGTCAATGTACGATTCTTTACGGATGAAAAAATCAGGGATAACTGGGACATTAAGCGTAGTGCTTAGTTTATACAGCTGTGATACTTGTTTTTGAGCATGCTTAAAATCTGGCGTACCCGTGAAAAAAACGCCCGGAAATAACACCGTAGGATGTTCCCCAGGTTGACCACCGATACACATCTCATTTAGCTGCACAATAGCTTGTTTTTTGGTAAATGAAAACATGATGCTTACGATCCTCTTTTTTTGATTTTTCCAGTATAGTTTATGATTATTTTTGAATGGAGCGCACGTTTATCATCTAATGTAACAGTTTGCTTAGGTGCAATTTTAATAGCAATATATGGATCACCAAAGGACCCCGGGTTGTCTTTTGTAAGTTCTGCAATTTTCGTGTTAATAGATTTTGCATCAGTAACATCACGCATATCCACAAGAGTTGTTTGTTGTTGAAACCGAGTGATTGCCTCCTCTGAAATATTTTCGATATAGGGTATTGCACCAGGTGCATCGATAATTTTATGGTGCTTGTCGATGCCATGTTTATGTAATGCTACAAGGGAGCTACCTGAACGGTGACCCCTGATGTCTTTCCCACACACTAACAGATAGCGAATAAATGGATTAGAGATAACATTTGCGACAATTTTTTCAACGCCAATATTCTCAGTTTTTAACGACCCATATATAGCGACATTCTCTGCAGGACTAAAATCTATAGTAAGTAGTACCACTGCCACACAATTAGTATGAATTCCCACGGTGAAATCTCCACCCCACGGGTAATATGTTTCCTCCATCCTATTGTGAACTCCTTGAACTCCTGCAGCTGTTTGGTAACTACTGAGTTAATAAATATCTATCGACCTGTGTGACACAGTTAAAGCTATAAACAGAAACAGCTATAAGCGGTAATACACTCTGCCGATGGTTGAAATCCATGAAAGAATTACAAAAAATTACCTCTGTATGCCCTGGTTGTTACCAGGAGGGGCATATTAACACGCTTGATGCCCGCGTTGTGGAAGAAGACGGTAAGGTCTATATTGTTAAAACGTGTGAGAAACATGGTACTTTCAAGGATATCTACTTTGGTGATGTTAATCTGTATAATCGGTGGATGCAATATAAGGTGAATGGACGGGATTCACCAGATGTAAAAACCTCGTTATTTAATGACCCGGCATTATATCCGATTCATAAATCTCAGAGTGTGCTCACTAATCTTCTGGTAACAAACCGCTGTAACCTTCGTTGTAGTTATTGCTTTATGAATGCAGGTGCCTCAGGTAAAGTATATGAACCAACGTTGAAACAACTCAAAGAGCTCATGATCCAGGCACGTAAGGAGCGCCCTATGGGATCTAAAGCTATTCAAATAACTGGTGGGGAACCTACAGTTCGCGAGGATCTATTTGAAATTGTACGTATGGCAAAAGACGTTGGATTTACACATGTACAAGTAAATACTAATGGGTTGAAACTTGCTGATAGCGCAGAATACTGTCAACGTCTAAAAGATGAAAAAGTTAACACGATCTATATGAGCTTTGATGGCGTTACTAAAGAGACAAACCCATGGATTGAATGCAACAAAAAAGCTATAGAAAACCTCAGAAAAGTCAATCTTAAAGTGGTGCTTGTTCCCGTGTTGATCGGAGGAAAAAATGTTCATGAAACAGGTAAAATCGTACGTTTTGCTTTAGACAACATGGATATCATCCGTGGGTTAAACTTTCAGCCGATCTCATTTTGTGGTCGTGTCACAAAAATACGGGATAAAAAACGGGAGAAACAACGTGTTGATTATGTTGAGATGATGTATGAAATCGAAAAAGAGTTTGATGGAAAAATCTCCAGAGATGATTTCTATCCAGTTCCATTTGTTTATCCGATATCACGATTGATTGAGGAGTTAAAAGGGGAAACCCAGGTTGAGTTTACCGCGCATCCTGGATGTGGTGGTGCTACCTATATTTTTATGGAAAATGGTGCCCCTATACCTGTAACACGATTTATCGATGTTGAGCGCCTGTTAGCATTCATTAATGAACAAAGTGAACGGAAAGGTCCGCTGAAAAAAATACGCATAGCCTCTGCATTTCTCAAGAATCTTAATGACTTTGTTGATCAAAGCAAGGCACCAAAGGGGTTTGATCTTAAAAAACTGGTAAAAGATGCTGCACTCGGTGGAAGCTACGATTCTCTTCGTGGTTTTCATTATAAAAGTTTGTTTATCGGGTCAATGTGGTTTCAGGATGCCTGGAATTTGAACATCGACCGGCTTAAACGCTGTGTTATCCATTATACCACCCTGGAAGGAATTGTGCCGTTTTGTGCCTATAATGGTTTAGGTTATGGAGATAAAATCCGTGAGAAACATTCAGTTCCGATTAACGAGTGGGAAAAGCAGACCGGTAAAAAAATTAAGGATGATTTACGCACCGATGTTCCACTAACCTAAACAATTCACTAATATTATAATTTATGCGAGGGATGAAAGGGAGAGGGCTTAACATATATCTACAGAAGAGGTGACGTAGAAGCAGAATATAAAGCCCTCTCCGTGCGGTGTTTTTTCTTCAATGGGAGGTTTTGTGTTGTTTGAATTTACGTAGGGTTTCTCGGTTACCAACGAACACGTAGCCGTCGTCAGTTTTTTTTATAAGCCCTTGGTCCAGGGCAGGTTGAATGTTTTCTTCTTGGAGGGTAATGTTTCTTCCGATTCGGTCTTTGATGATTAAAACATGTTTTTTAGGCGCCTCCATGAGAGATGGTAGATCGAGTTCCCATATCACCTCGGTATGGTTCATATATTTGTTCTCTCCTCTTCCACTATTGACACAACATGTCGTGATAGTGTTTATCAATCATTATATTTAAAGCTGCTGTGGTAAACTACCAAAATGAAAAAACCAATATCCACCATTCCGCTTTGATTTAGTCAGCTGCGTATCCAGCTACATATGCACTAGTCCAATAAAATTAAATACAATGAAAATATTGTTTGATTCAATAAAAATAGTACAAAAAATATGAGGAAAGGAGAAAAAGGAGGAAGAGAAATGGAAAAAATATTGAGAACTCTAGGAAGCTGGTTATTCCTAATCGGAATTCTAGTAGCAGTGATAGTCGGTCTCATTGTCGGAGCAGATCTGTATACAGATTCAAACTCCTACATCGCAGCGATCTTAGCCCTTCTTGGGTTCATTGTTGGAGTTCTATCGTTTTTTGCCATGGGCTCAATTACGCACGAGAAAGTACCAACATTTCTTATAGCAGCATTGACCTTAGTTGGTATCGGCGCGCTCTCTAGCACATGGACATTTGGCGAATGGACTGGACTTACTCCATACTTTACCAACATAACACAGTATATCGCCGTATTTGCTGCACCAGCTGCTGGTATTCTAGCAATACGTGCTATATGGGATGCTGGTAAAAGCAAAGAGATCGAAAAAGTGCTTCCAAAGATGCCGCAACAGAAATAATATTTCTGGGTATCTTTTCTTTTTTTTATTATTTATTTTTTTACACAAACTCTTTTTTTTTAGAAAATTTAGAAAAAATTGAAATATACTGGTAATACACTCAACAGGTAAATAACGCTTATTCTACTTTCTTTAAAGGTTTAGCGATATTCCACATGCCCTCAAATTTTTCGTTTAACACTTCAATGTCATCAAGGTTAACATATGCCGTGCCAATATATGATGGCTCATCATGCGTCTCAGGTAGGATTTTAATCCCATTAACCGCAAGTTCTTTTCCAAACACATAATTACGCATAGTACCCGACGTGTTTTCGGTGAAGTATCGTATGTCAACATTATCTCCATATGCTTTTTTTAATGCTTTTGCTGCATCAATGTGTGTCTCTGAGTCAATGATGAGCTGCAATTTTGTGTCACAATCAAGCAGTTTTTTCACATATGTGATAAACGGTTCACTAAAAAAACGCTCCCCGCCGATCTGCATACGAAGGTTATTGCTTTTTTCAAGGCATTTATGCAGGATATTATATAACACCCATTTACCACTGTATCTCAACGTCACATTGCCACTGCGTTTAATTTTAATACCATAGCTTTTAAAGTTCTGCGAATAGGCATTGTTAAATTCTTGAAGGTGCGTCTGCATGGTTTTATACGTGTCTTCTGCGACCACTTGTTGTAAATTGTCTTTGATGTCCTCCCAAATAACCATCGGGCTTACTGGTAGATAGCTTTCCCTGCCGAAATCCTCATCTGCATCTGTAGAGAATAATACCTCGGCGATTAAACCATTACGTAACAGTGATGCGCGACCGGTTTCTAAGGGTCGTCGGGTTATATTTGCGAGATGCTCAGCGATACGTAGAAACTCAGAGAACTCCCGTGGGCAGTCTATAACCAATATAGTATAATATGTTGCGGCCTCACGTGGTCGCTCTATTTTCATACGTTCAAACATCATTTCAAAATCTTGTATATAATCTAACTTAACCTGAGTATGGACTTCATTTGTTCCCATCCTAATTCACCCTGCACTAGATAGTACACAATACATCTTTTGTGATTTTATATAATTTGTGCATGCATATTCATCGGGATATATAATTGCAGTAACTATGACAAAAAAACAGCGCCCGAAAAACAGGATTTTTTATAAGGCGGTAGGTGTTTCAATATTGTCTGAGGGTGAATCAGTATGCCTCAAGATCAGCAGGTAACATTAGAACATCTACTTCATCAAATCGAATCTGTTGCTAAACGAATGAAAGTTGCACGCAGGACAAATGATAAAGTCGGCTACGAACTGGCGCTCAGAGAATACGAGCGGTTACATAAAGAATATCAACGTGTATTGTACAGTGCGCATGAGCCTACACAGGTATTTCAACGACGTTAGTAAAAATGGTGTGGTAGTATTAGCTGATTTTTGAGAACTCTTGCAAGGTTTTGGCACGAAGTGTTTTATTTGTCTTTTTTTGATTACCTAATATATCGCAGGGGTTATCACCGTAATCATGTCCTGGGTATACCATGAGATGATCAGGTAACTTTTTGATTTTGTTTTGTAAGCTATGAAACATTTCATCAAGGCTGCCGCCAGGCAGATCAGTTCGACCGCAATCTCCGATAAATAATGTATCACCGGTAAGTAATGCTTTATTGTTTACAAGTATGCAGATACCACCCGGTGTATGACCAGGTGTCAAAAGTACAGTGAGCGTGATATCGCCGACAAAAAGATGGTCCCCGTCTGAAACGATTACATCTATATTTTCCGATACATACTTTCCATCAGCTGCAGATGCAACGGTTTGAGCCTTAGGAAACGCTTTTTTAACTGTGGATAAATCCCCGGTGTGATCACTGTGATGATGTGTAAGTAGAATATAGCGTAAATCAAGGTTATGTGTTGTAATAAAATGTAGTGGTGCTGCTGTATCATAACCCGGATCAACTAACGCTGATTGTTTCTTAAGAGGATCATAGATAACATAACTAAAGTTGTCTAATCCAACGCGTATTTGTTTGATTGGCATTTGCTACCATTACTTAATGAATATAATGCTTCATGTACTAAATACGTACCATAGACTAGCCGGTAAAAATGTACGCCGTCTGCCGGACTCGAACCGGCGGCCGCTCGGTTAACAGCCTAGTGCTCCACCAACTGAGCTAAGACC
>CAZRMY010000014.1:0-3831 GCA_964601295.1 uncultured Thermoplasmatales archaeon
CAGTGATTCTACGCGAATTACTATTCTAAACTGTATAAAAACAGAAGAAAAATGCATCTGTGAAATCATCCCTAAAACTGGTAAATCACAACCAAATGTCTCACAGCATCTAAAAATACTACGCAATGCCGGGTTGATTACTGAACGTAAACAAGGATCAAAGATTTTGATTAAACCAACAAATCAGTTGATATATCAGTTGATTGAACAGGCACACCGGATTTAGTTGAAGTTATGTCATATATAGAGATACTGTTAGCAGGTATTGATGCCCTTCAGGAATATCTTTCAGCGCATGTGCTCACTTGTTTGATACCCGCTTTTTTTATCGCTGGTGCTATAGCAGTGTTTATCTCTCAGAAAGCGGTGTTGAAATATTTTGGTGTTCGCTCGAAGAAATATGTGTCATACACGATAGCATCTCTTGCTGGAACCGTTCTAGCGGTATGTAGTTGTACGGTACTTCCGTTGTTTGCGAGCATCTATAAACGCGGAGCAGGTATCGGCCCTGCCATCACGTTTTTGTTTTCTGGTCCTGCTATTAATATACTTGCGGTGATTCTCACTGCACGGGTTCTAGGTTTTGAATTAGGGGTAGCTCGTGTTATTGGTGCAGTGTTTATGGCGATTATTATTGGACTGATTATGGCTTTTGTTTTTAAAAAAGAAGATGCATCTGTGAAAGAGTCATCACTGTTTCAACCTGAGCATTCGGATCGTACGCGTCCAATGTTGGTATCACTTACTTTTTTTATCCTGCTGGTGGTGATATTGGTTATTGGTGCAGCAGACACTGATGTTATATCGCTTTATAGTAAGCTGGTAATACTTCTTTTATTGATTCTAGGAACACTAGGAATTCTGTATACATATTTTGCTGTTGATGAGTTGAAACAATGGTTGTCAGAGACCTGGATTTTAGCGAAACGTATTATCCCCATCCTGCTTCTTGGAGTGTTTGTAATTGGTGTTATTGGCGGAGCGGCATCCTTAGTAATACCAGGTACTACGCCAACAACAGCAATAGGTGTTGCTACGGCTCCGTATCTTGGTGATAGCTCGGTTGGATCATGTTTTCTGGCAGCAGTAATTGGCGCGATTTTGTATATGCCTACATTGTTGGAGGTAGCAATTGTAGGAGATCTGTTTGGATATAGCAGTGGGTTGATGGATGGTGGACCGGCGTTAGCGTTATTGCTTGCTGGTCCTTCGTTGAGTCTGCCTAATATGATTGTGATCACCCGTGTTATCGGAGTGAAAAAAGCGTTTGTGTATTTAGTGTTAGTTGTCGGTGTTGCTACGGTCACGGGTTTAATATATGGTGTACTTATTGGGTTGAATGTATGAAAATTGAGATAATTGGTAGTGGCTGTCGGAAATGTAAGGCTACTGAGACGCATGTTCGAAGGGCTGTTGCTGAGCCGAATATTGTCGCGGATATTTGTAAAATTGAGGATATGGCCGAGATTGTTGATCGGGGGATTATGTTGACTCCTGCAGTAATGATTAATAATGAAACGGTGATCTCTGGGGAGGTGCCATCTGTTCAGAAATTAAAACAGATTCTCATGAAATATACCCAGTAAAAAAATGGGGGTTATGTCTTTTTTTTGATTTTGATGTAGCTGAGTTTTGTTGATGCTGATATTTATCTGGTGGTAGTGTGTTGTAATATTTTGAGAGCTTGATATGAATAGATTAGTATTTGCTGAGATGCGGGGTTAAAAAATAAAGTATTTTTCTAGAGTTGATTGATCTGAGTTTTTTTTGTAAAAATATGTAGGTCTAATATATTGTCTGGTATAGTCGATAAAAAATAATAATAATAATTGTCGACTTAAGTGGACACTGTCAGGTGCACGATCGGAAATGTTAAATACTAGCATGTTCTTGAAAAATATTGGGGAAAGAGTATGAAAAAACAGTATCTCCTTATTGGAGGCAGCATAACCGCTGTTGTACTCATTGTGTTTGCATCGTTTACCAGTGTGGTAGGGCATATCTCTGTTAATGATTCTGAGATTGTTGATTCACCGTTGTTTAAAATTAGGAGTAACGAAGTTAACTCTATAGAATATACTATAAAACACAAATCCGTAAAAGTAAATAATCAATCATCAATACCAACTCCCGGGCGTGATAATCAAAAAATATTAATGCAAAATCTACTAAAGTTGTTACGAAAAATGGATGCAAAAACATTTGATGCATTTATAGCCCAATTGCATTTGTCCATCAAAACACAAAAAACAATTCCCACAGAAACTATTCCATTGTTGATTAATAAAAATCAACACATAAAAACAATTAATCAAACCAGTGGGCATCCGCGTTTTATGCCGCTCCAAAAAAGTAATGAGGATCCACCTACGTGGATGTGCGTTACCGTTGACTTGGAATGCTGGCTCATTGTTATTATACTTATTCTTGCAACAATTATTGCACTTCCAATAATATTTCTATATAATATAATACATTCTATTTTATCAAATCTTTTTCCTATTTCCCTCAGGTACGATTTGATGTAGTTATATAGAATTTAAATCTAAGCATAAATACCATTTTATTATAACAAGTATTAGAATCAGGTTTTCTCAAAGATGTGGTTTGATCATGAGAAAAATTCTGTTAAAACAATTTAAAAACTTCTATTTCATCGCTTTTACTTATTTCGTCATTTGAAACAGCATAGATCGCTAATTTGTGAGAAAAAAATAACTTTTCATCCCAAACCCATTCATACGGTTCATCATAATCTGTATATTTTAACCAGCTATCAACGTAAAAACAAATCCTATTGATTCCAACATCCTCTTGATATGCTTCCACCTTGACCGTAATCTTTCCGATAATAACAGGGTATTGAAGTGGAAATAATTTGAAATCGGCTAAATACAATGCATTTTCAGGTTTTGTAATAGTAACCTTTGGCCTTGAGGTTCCAACTATAACATCGGTTGTTTCGCTACTAACATTTCCGTCTCCATCAATTACTGTAAACTTTGCTATGTACTCTCCCGATCTTGTATAAATATGCTGTGGATGGTATACATCTGATGTTTTTCCATCACCAAAATCCCAGTGATAGGAATAAGGTAGAGCACCTCCTAAAACCAGATTGTCTTCAAAGTAAATAGATTCTTCCGCATTTCCAGAATATGGTCCGCCCGCATCTGCTTCAAGGTCTTTCCCCGATCCAAATGCATGAAGATAGCCTGTTGAATCAATATCTCCCATTTCCTTATGTGAGGAACCAACATAGATTGTTCCATCTTCTGCAATTATTGGAGATGACTCTGCTCGAATATTACAAATATTATGCTCCCATAATACTACTCCAGCAGAATTTACTGCAACAATATCTTTACCTTCGCAGGTACAAACATAGATTGTTCCATCAGAAGATATTGCAGGTGATGTGTGACCTCCATAACCATCTAAAGCAAGACTCCATTTTATTGTTCCATTACTTGGATAAAACGCCCGAAGCTGATCTGAAAACAGATAAATTGTTCCATCGTTTGCAATTGCAGCACTTCCGCTTGTTCCATAATTTGTATTTGTCCTCCACTTCATTGTCCCATTTGGATAAACGGCATATAAATATGAATCAGCAGAACTGATGTATATTATACCATTATCATCAATTGAAGGATGACCTTTTATAAAATCTCCTGTACCAAATCTCCATTTCAGTATACCATTTGGATAAAGTGCATACATTCCAGAATCCCAGGAACCAAAATATATAGTCCCATCTTCTCCAATAGCCGGATCAGATAAAACTGAGTCGTCTGTGATATACCTCCATTTTTCTGTACCGTTTGGACT
>CAZRMY010000014.1:3841-26224 GCA_964601295.1 uncultured Thermoplasmatales archaeon
AAATAAATGGTGCCATCATCTGCTATTGCCGGTGATGATGTAATATCTGAACGTCCATTAAAAATCCACTTTTTTGTACCATCTGGATTTATTGCGTACAAATGATTATCATATGATGATATGTATATAGTGCCATCATCTGCTATTGCTGGCGTTGACCAGATCATTAAATCAACTTCATAACTCCATTTCTTAGTACCATTTGGGTATAATGCATATAGTTGATGATCCGAACCCATTGAACCAAAGTATATTATTCCATCTGAATCAACAACAGGAGAACTTTCTATTGTCCCGTCAACATCTTCAGTTTTAAACCGCCATTTTTCAGTATGAGGATTATCTTCAGTGCTATAAGGACTTTGAGAGGTATGCCTCTGGTTTTGGCATTTCATCGGCCATGCAGAATCCATCAAACCACTGCCTGACTCGACACATTCTTGATATTCCTTAAATTTATTATCAGATTTTATCTTTTCATAATCATAACCAATATGGTCCTCATATATAGTTTCTGAATGAACAGTATCACGCATTCTGTCACGTTCGTAATAAGTAAAAATTAACTCATTATCTGCTACATTTTTTTGAGATAGTGTATTTATAGGAATCATATTTGCTAGTAATATCAGAGAAAACACCAATATAAGATACATTTTCAGTAGATGTTTCATAGCTTTTCCCCAAAAATATATGTTTGTTAGAGTTTATATATCTTTTTATGATGATATTATTATAAAGTTATATTTGTTACAAAATATAAAAAAAAATAGTATAATAATCATAAAAAATTTAAAAATAGAAAAATTTAAGTCTATATTATCTATTTACTATATTACTTAAGGAAGGCATAGGGAGGTTGCAAAAATGAAAAACAAGAAAATAATTGCCTTTTTTGTTTGCGTGATGCTAGTTATCACAGCACTTACTATCAATTTTGATGAAAAATCCAACGTAAAGGCAGATCCCGGAGAAGGTGAAGAGGAAATCATAAGTGGTAGTATATCAGAAATGAATAACTACACTTGGGAGCGATTAAGAGAATTATGCAACGTCATCAGAGATGCATATAATCTCGAACTTGGTGAAATCCCAAAAGGACGAGCTTGGGCAACAGAAGGTGAGAGATATTCAATAGATCATATATTAAAACCAGCACTTGAAAATTACACAGAAGATTATCAAGAATTACTGATTGGTTATATTGATGATGATAGATATAGAGATAGAAAATACTCAACAAAGATCGTGATCAACGACTACGATCTTACCGTCAATGATGGGTCTTATCCGTATCAACAGCCGAGCCCTTATAGTGAATATTTTCCAGCAGGTGTAGCAATAAATACAATAATGGGAGTTCAATTATACGATCTTAATAACACTTTTACTTTCAGCAACGTCAATGTAGTACCAACTGACCTGCATAAACTTCCCTTTGGAAACATGCTCTATAATGAGAAATATTATAATGTTACCTGCGAACCATTGAACGACTACGATGTTGTCTTTGGCCATCCCGTTCGTATTGAAAACGATGATTCCATTCCTGAAGACCAACTAGGTTACGTGTTCATATTGGATGAAGAGCCAGACTGTGAAGATAAGCTAGATGATATTACCGATGCAATGGGGTGTATTTTAATTGAAAATGTTTCAAAAGCGTATTCCTATCAAAATGCCACACAAATGAATTTTTCAATTATCAAAGTGAGTCCTTATGCGAGTAATTTATCAATAATTATAGATGATCTTGTAGATAACGAAACAGACTATATTGTTGAAAATTTTCCAGATAATCATACCTTTACATTCACTTATGATTTAGGTAATTCAACCTGTTGGCCAAATACTGATTGGATAGCTTTGGTAAATAGAACCGCGCCATCGGATCCACTATCATATGACATCCTTTTTGAGTGGTTATTAAAATTGGCTAGACGGATATGTTCTTATTTAGGTCTTAACACCGATTGGTTGGATGAAATTAACGACAAAGTTGAATTCAAGGGAGCGTATTATGATTTTACCAGACTTATTACATATCATATGTATTTGTTTTACACTCGTTACATACTTGATCTTCTTCCGTACAGCGTAGGTTTCATTTTATCTGATTTTGGTGATACCCATTTTATGACACATACTACCAAGGATTGGCACTGGTTTAGTGATGGCTTTTCTGATCGTTTCTACTTTCCAATGTTTTCAGTAAATAAATCTGTTGGTGACTATCTGTATTATAACTATGATGATCTCACCGTCTCAGGGTTTGTTGAACAAGAATATAAGGTCCAAACACCTGAAAGCCCTGGGGTTGTAAGTTATAATGCGGTTGGATATAGAAATATTACGAAAAGCCCAGATGATGGTATTGTTATTTTGAGTAATAGGATTGATGGTTGGTGGGGAGAAACGCCTGGGGATTCTGGGACTGGTGCGGCAATATTATTGGGTATTATAAAATACTTTGATGAGTATGATATTACTCCAAAGTATAATCTTACTTTTTTATTTACAACAGGAGGAGAATATGGAATGCGGGGAGCGCAACATTATAATGATAGTCATCCAGATGATAACATCATTACCTATATTGGGTTGGATCAATTGGGATTTAGTTATACAGAATCAGACGATAAAATAAATTTGACCATTCAAGTACTTAATAATAATACAAAAGGTATCATTAATGCGATTGTAAATGATATTGATTATGAGGGAAGAACAGGATATGGTTGCTGGATAGGGATACCTGACAGTTACGGTTCTGAAGATAAAGTTTTTTCGACTAGAGAGGGTACGAATACAATTGGGTTTGGCAAAGATAATTCATCTCGGTGGGATGGTTATCATAGAACGGGAAGTAACTTTTCAAAAGGGGATTCACTGAATCATATTGATAGAAACGATGTCAATGTTACTCTTGAGCTTTATTGGGAAGTTGTTAAATATTGCTCTATAAACCCAAATTGTTGGTTTGACAGCGTAACGTATACACCGTTTGATTCACCGAATGATGGTGATACTCTTGATGATTCCATCAATGTCTCATTTACCCTTAATTCGTCATTACCGCACGATAAAGTCATGGTAAAAACGTATCTTAAAAAATATAGCTATGATAAAGTAGGAGTAACTACGACACTGTATTCAACACAAAATTACACGGTTACTGATGCTAATGTGCAGGATTGGTTTATTTTTACCATCCCTGATGATGAAAGCACACGAGATTATGCCTTTGAACTCAAACTTTATAATTCTACAGGCAGAATTAACGATGCTGTGGGCATCGGTGGATCCGGCAATATTGATGATACGAGTACTTCTTCTATCTTTACGCTGTATCATCCCTTTGGTTACACCAAAGCTGGTGAGTCCCCTCAAAGTGTATACAACCAAATAACTGGCTCAACATTTACCTGCAATGAATACGGAACCGCAGATAACATAACAATGAGAGTGCCTGCTGAATTTCAGAACCCTCCAGGTGCACCAAAATACAAATGCATGATATACCGGGCAAATGATTCCAGTCTCATTGGCACCACCGAAGAACTTGACCTCTCAGAAAAAGCCATACCAAAACAATGGGTAACCCTCAACTTTACCACAAAACCAAACCTCATCAAGGATACTGAGTATATACTGGTTGCCTGGGGAAGTAACTCTGCAGCAAAAATCTATTATGATAGTTACGAAGATGAACGGGGACGATACAATGATACCGCCTATGGGAGCCCGCCTTCAGCACCATTCTTTAGCAATGAAAGCAGACTCTATTCCATCTACTGTGGCTATACACCAGATGCGAATCCTCCTGAAATCAAAAATGTTGCAAGCACGCCAGTTAATACGAGCTACTACAATACGAGCTACTCCTTCTACACCAATATCACTGCGGATGTCACCGATGACATTAGTGGTGTCGATACGGTTAAGGTCGCCATCTATTATCCAAACAGCACGTTGTACGGCAATTATACGATGAATCTTGCAGATTCATCAACCTATTGGTACAACTGGTCATCAACCAACGAACCACACGGTACGTACAATTTTACTATCTGGGCGGTTGATAACACCAACAACAGCAATACCTCAGCAGTATCCAACTTTACAGTGTCAATTTGTGGCGATGCGAATGGTGATGGTGTGGTGAATGTAAGTGACGGCGTGTTTCTCATCAACTACGTCATGATACCGGGTAGCCCCGCACCAGATCCCCTTTGTAGTGGTGATGCGAATGGTGACGGTGTCATTAACGTCAGTGATGCGGTGTATGTTAACAACTGGGTGTTGCAACCCGGAAGCCCACCACCAGTAAACGATTGTTGCCCATGTCCAACCTGTTAAACGATGATAGGAGGAGCATCTATTTTTCTCTCTCTTTTATCAAATTATGACTATAAATATGGATAATGAGCGTGCACCAATAACAACCCTAATGACACCGAATCACTTGACTCTCCGTAATAATAACATCCACGGGTACATCATACGGCTCACTAGGAACTTCATCTACTAGCTGAAAATCATAGGCAAGCCCAATTTTGAGTACACCGATTGCTTCCTGCAGTAAGCTATCATAATATCCTTCTCCATGACCAATACGATTCCCTTGTTTATCAAAGACCACCCCAGGGATAATCGCCAGTTCAACATCCGCAATTTCTGTGATATCCCAACAGGATTCCTTCGGCTCAAGAATCGAATATGCTCCTAACGCTAAATCATCCCATGAACGCAACCGGGATAACCGCAAACAATGATGCTTCTTATCAGTAACCGGTACTATCACCCGTTTACCACGTAACAAAGTCTTCTTGATCATATCATGGGTGGCAACCTCACCATTAGCGGACACATAAAACAAAATAGAACGTGCCTCAGTAAAACTATCCAACGAAAACAACGTCTCAGTAATCAACTGACTTTTCCGTACAATAAAAGTCCGCGCAAGACCCTTACGTTTCTGCAATATCTGCAAACGTAGCTGCTTTTTCATCCAAGCAACATATCACACTCCACCTTTATAGCTATTAACACTCAAATACCCAAACACATTACTTAAACTACAGAACCCATAAATCCGGTTGTACTGTCCTATGAAAGCTACCAGACTACACACCCCGCGTAACCAGCGATCACAGCCCCCTGCTATAATACTCAACCAATACCTCACCACGGGTCTTGCTGTCATCAGAGATCTCACCAGGCATCACATACCCACCTACCTCCTCCAAAGCACCAACCAAAAAATCACCTTCAGCTCAACCTACGCCCACGGTATCACCTGCCCAAACCCTGCAACACACCCCACACAGTACATAGACTTCCTCATACAACTCGGACAAAAACTCCCCACCAAAGGAGTACTCCTCCCCACCAGTGACATCGACCTCCACGTCATACTCACCCACAAAAAACACCTACAACCCTACTACCACTACACCACCGCAGACCACCATACAACCGACCACCTACTAAACAAACAAAAATTCTACCAACTCCTCACCAAACATCACATCCCTCACCCACGCACCTGGTTTCTCACCGATACCACCAATCTCAAGAAACTCACCCCGTCAGTCACCTACCCCTGCATACTCAAACCCGCATACTCCGGGTATTTCCGCTCAGACTTCCACACCAAAGTATTCTACATACCCAACCAACACCACCTCAAAAAATGGTATACCAAAACACAGCAGAAACACCATACCATGATGATACAAGAAATCATACCCGGTGACGCCCCACACAACTACGGGTTAAACACCTACTACACCAAAACAAACCATACGCCACATGGCATCATACACTACCAACGCATACGCGCCTGGCCACCACTATTCGGCAACGGCTGCTTCATACGCACCATCCCCACTAGGCACCTCCAAAAAATCATCACACCGCTCATACAAGATATCGGCTACCATGGCATCATCGACGCGGAAATCAAACAAGACCCCCGTGACAACACCTTCAAACTCATCGAAATCAACCCACGCATCTGGATGCAATACAGCCTCGCCGCCACATGCAACTACCCATTCGCCTACTACGCCTACTGCGACGCACTCGGAAAAAACCTCCCCTCACCACCCACACACCACACTCAATGCAAATGGGTATACCTCTTCGAAGACATCCCCGCAGCACGAACCGCGCTAACACACAAACACCTCACGATACCCCAATGGATCCGCTCGTATTGCGGAAAAAAACAATACGCCTTATTCTCATGGGATGACCCGCTGCCCAGTATCCTCCTTGCAAAAAAAACAATGTATCAAATCCTACACAAAAAAACAAAAAAATCATCCTATAAAAATCCCCCACACTAAAAAATATAAGCACCAACACAATTCCTTTATCGCTGAGAGGGAACAACAACGTGAACGAAGAAGACCAAAAAACATTTCTTCAGGATTTCACCAAAGCAGATATCGAACAGAAACTTGACATGTGGTACTACGCACTCGATCAAGAATCACTCTGGGAAGAAATCATCGAAGAAATGTCAGGTATCGCAACAGAACTTCACCTAAAGTCACAAGTCAAATCTAAAGCATAAAAAAACACTCACGTTTTTTAAATCAGGTGAGATAAACCGTGAACGAAAAAGATAGAAAAGAACTCATGAAAGAATTCAAAGAAAGTGACGGAGGCCATCGTCTCGACCTCTGGGACTACGCCATACAACAACAAGTTATCTGGGAAACCATCATTGCAGAAATGCAAAACATAGCAAAAAAACAAGGTGTAGACAAAAAATTAGAGAAAATGATGGAAGAAGACTTCAAAAAACTTGCAGAATAACACAGTTTGATACATATTCCTTTTTACTGAGATGCACGCCTCATATCATATGATGCATCAGCCATGTTTTTTTTCATAGACTACAACCAGTCTCCGGCAACTCCATCTCGTAGACGCAATACGCTGAGCCGTATACAGACGAACGTCACATGATGCTAACACCGTGGTAACCTCATCTAAACTCGTTGGGTATACGGGCAGGTTTTTAAAATAGAATGGAAGAAGGACATACGTATACCATGGAGTGAAAATATTTTTTCGATTAATGATTTCCAAGAGAAGATATCGTTTAGTTACCCGCGCAAGCTCTGTTAATGCACATGTAAAATCATCAGGATGAATATGATGAAGCATATCAAGACACACTGTTACATCAAATAACTTGTCAGGAAACGGCAATGCCAACACATCAGATTGCAGAAACATAACACGTGCCGAATTATCTGGAGTATTCGCGGTTGCTTGTGTCACCATATCCGCAAGAAAATCCACCCCGATGATCCGCCTGATACTGGGGAAACTTTGAGCGAGTTTATAGCTAATCTCACCCTTGCCACAGCCTGCATCAAGCAAACTGGTTATATCCTCATGACGCTGAATGAGTTCATCTAGCAGAGAAAATGACAGATGCTGTATTTTATTCCGCCGCGTGTTCTTCGTATCTTGCTGCGCGCAATGACTCTGCTGAGAGTTCGGGGTGAAATACTTTCTGATCTGACGATAATGGTGGCGTTTTTTCTCCTGCAGCATGATACCTTCCTTTCAGATACAGCAGTATAGTAAGCAAGTTTTAAAAAATTGTGCACATCAACTGTAATACATAAATTATTGTTATATGATATAAATCGCTATTGTTAATCCATAAAAATAATATACTAAATTCGTTATTGTGACCCGAAAATAAAGTATCTAACAACTGTAAGTGAATGCTTATGACTGGACAGGGAAAAGGTTTTGGTAAAGCCATATTATTTAACGAACATTTTGTTGTATATGGGATACCGGCGATAGTATCAGCAATAGGTAAATATACTGTATGTCGGGTTGAAGCAAGTGATAACGCAAATGTAGACCTTCAGGATGACCGCAAGGCAACACCTAACTACAAAGAAGAGAAACGTGAACAACAAAAAGACTCCTTAAACCGTATATTCAAACACATGGATATCGATGTCTCAAAGAAAGGAGTTAAAATAATTCTGGAAGGAAATCTGTATGCGGCTAGCGGCATTGGAGCAAGCGCTGCATCCTGTGTAGCTATCGCCCGAGCATTAGCACAACATTATGGGAAACAACTCACTAACGAAGAAATAAATGCGATCGCCTACGAAGGAGAAAAAGGCTACCATGGTACACCCTCTGGAATCGATAACACGGCATCAACATATGGCGGGCTTATCTGGTTTCAAAAAGAGGATACACCAACCATGCAGCGGCTTAAACTACCCACTCCAGTTGAGGTGGTTATCGCTAATACCGGGAAGGTAGCAAACACCAAAGCAGCAGTCGCTGGGGTACGAGAACGCCGGGAACAAAACCCGAAAAAATACCAGGCGATTTTCGACCGCGCGGAAAACATAGCTTTTCTCGCCCGGCAAGCTCTAGACGAAGAGGATTACACCGAACTTGGTAAACTCATGAATGAAAACCATAAACTACTGCAACAAATAGAAGTATCCTCACGTGAACTTGATTTCCTTGTGGATGTCGCCCGTAAAAACGGTGCGCTTGGTGCAAAGCTCACCGGCGGCGGGCTAGGTGGAAACATTATCGCGTTAACACCCGGAAGAAAACTGCAGGAAGAAGTTGCTAACGCTATTGAAAAAGAAGGATTCCAAGCATTAAAAACTGTTATCGGTGTGTCAACAGGGGAGGATTAACCCATGAAACTCCGTAAGTTTCTAACAGAGTTAGAAGAACAAGAGCAACTCGTTCGTATCACCAAACCAGTGAGCCACCAATACGAAATAGCTGATATCATGTACTCACTGGGTGAAAAACCAACGATTTTCGAACACGTCAAAGGCTTTGATTACCCTGTTTTTGGTGGAATCACATCAAATCGTGATATTATCGCCAGTGGACTGGGTACTACCAAGGAACAATTATTACATAAACTTGTCAGCGCGTTACAGAAACCTAAAACACCGGAGATACTGGACGCAGGATCCTGTCAAGAAGTCATAGTAAAAAAACCTGATCTGGACAAACTTCCATTACTGTTTCACCTCAAAGGAGACGGCGGAAGATATGCTACAGCCACCGTCGCCACCATAAAAGACCCTGACAGCGGACGGAATGTGTCATATCATCGGTTGATGCAAGTCGGCAAAAATCGCTGTACCGCACGATTAATTAAAAAACGTCAAACCAGAACAACATATGATAAAGTTGACGGTGACCTTGAGATGGCAGTATGCATCGGTAACTCTGTGGCCACCATGGTCGCCGCATCACTTGGCCCACCACCAGGAGTTGATGAATTCAGCATTGCTCATGCCTTAGATGAAACACCACTGGTGAAATGTATCACCAAAGATTTAGAAGTGCCTGCAGACTCAGAGTTTGTCCTCGAAGGTCGACTCACCAGAAACCTTGACCGCGAAGGCCCCTTTGTTGATCTCACTGAAACACGAGATTTTGAACGACAAGAGCCAGTATTTGAAATCGACTGCATCACACATCGAAAAAACGCGATGTACCAGGCATTAATACCCGGCCGATATGAACACAAAACGTTGATGGGTATGCCCAAGGAACCCACGATATTCAACGAAGTAAACAACGTGGTACCCTGCAAAAACGTATACGTCACCCTCGGCGGGGGCTCATGGCTTCATGGCGTCGTACAAATCAAAAAGAACCATCCAGATGACGCGCGAAAAGCAATCGAAGCAGCCTTCAACGGCCATAAAAGTATGAAACACGTAATGATCGTCGAAGAAGACGTAGACATCTACAGCCCTTTAGCGTTAGAATGGGCGCTTGCCACCCGATTCCAAGCAGATAAAGACCTGGTAATAAACACGGATCAACCCGGAAGCTCACTTGATCCCTCAGGGAAACATGAACCCGGTAAAAAAACACTGACTACCAAAGTCGGTATCGATGCTACAATTCCACCCGAGGTAGATAAAAAGAACTACGAAAAAGTAGAATACCACCAGGTTGATGTTGATGCATACTGCAGGAACGGGTAAATACAGAGTATGGATGGAAAAAAAATCCTTCGATGAAGGAATACTCCTTATTGTCGGGGGCGGCGAAAAATCTCATATCGGCGGGATTGTTGTCGCTGAACCTGAAAAAAAACCCCAGGTTACCCGATTCCCTGGTCATTACGATGACATTATCTTACAGCCACTCGCCGAAGAAGCATGCAGAAAATATCATACACGTGTGGTCGCACTGGGTGGCATACATGTTGATAATGCATCACAAAAAGAAATAGAACAATTAGTGGAAAATGGAAGAGGATTAATACCATGTATCTAACCAAAAAAGAAGAACATATGCTCAATGGAGAAATGGGTGAAGCAGAAGAACGATTATTCAGATTACTCGTACGCCTTGGGGAGATCTACGGTGCTGACAAAATGATCCCAGTTGGCTCCGTGCAGGTAGCTGGTGTATCCTATAAATCAATTGGTGACCCGGGATTAGCGTTTCTGGAGGATTTCGCACAAAAAGGAGCAAAAGTAAAGGTGCTAACGTTTTTGAACCCCGCAGGCATGGATCTGGAAAACTGGAAAAAACTTGGGTTCCCTGAGGAGTTTGCGAAAAACCAATTACGCATTATGACCGCGTTTAAAGCAATGGGAATCGTGGTCACCTCAACCTGTACACCGTATCTAGCAGGTAATCTTCCACGTTTCCGTGAGCATATCGCCTGGTCAGAATCATCAGCAGTATCCTTCTCAAACAGTGTAATCGGCGCACGTACCAACCGGGAGGGTGGACCCTCGGCACTCGCCGCCGCAATTTGTGGTCGTACACCAAACTATGGCTTACATCTCTGGGAAAACAGACAGCCCACGGTGAAAATAGCGGTTGACACCGCTCTTACGTTTAACGCGGATTTTGGTGCATTGGGTTGGTATGTCGGCAAACAAGTAAAAAACAAGATACCTTTTTTCACGGGTATTAAAGAAGCAAATACTGATCAGCTTAAAGCACTCGGTGCAGCAATGGCTGCCTCTGGAGCAGTCGCGTTATACCATGTGGACGGGTTAACCCCTGAGGCCGACCAGGTGGACTCCGCAAATTTAGAAACTATCTCTGTTGGTAAAGCTGAAATAGAGGAATCGTATGCGACATTAAACGCAGGGAAAGATCCTGATATCGTTATTCTCGGCTGCCCGCATGCATCACTTCGGGAAATCGCCGCATTAGCAGAGAAAGTCACAGGGAAACAATTAAAGAAACCCGTATGGGTGTGTACCTCCCGTATGATGAAAGAAGCAGCAGATCGTATGGGGTACACTGCTACTATCGAAAAAGCTGGTGGGCATATCGTTGCTGATACCTGCATGGTGGTCTCACCCATTGAACAAATGGGATATAAGGTGACCGGTGTGAACTCGGGGAAAGCAGCAAACTATCTCCCCGGTTTTTGTAAACAAGAAGTGATGTTTGCCAATATCGATAAACTCATTGAGGTGCAATCATGAAAGGAAGGATGATATCACCTGGTAAAACAGAAGGTGAAGCAATCGTATCCACCGAGCCTATAGGCTTCTACGGTGGTGTTGATATCAACACCGGGAAGGTCATAGAAAAAGGGCATCCCCTTGAAGGTCGAAGTGTCACGGGTAAAATTTTGGTGTTTCCTTGTGGAAAAGGATCCACCGTTGGGTCTTATGTGATATATGGGTTACAAAAAAATGGTGTGGGGCCCAAGGCGATTATTAATAAAGAAACTGAAACGATTGTTGCCACCGGAGTGATTCTCGCGGGTATTCCCTGTGTTGATCAGATTGATATCGATAAAATTAAAGATGGAGACAAAGTAACGGTGGATGCAGATAAGTCGAAAGTAACCGTTACATGATTATTATAATAATGCTCGCATGCTCCATGACACACCGGTTCCTTTCACGGGGACCGTATATTCACCTTCGTCATCAGACCATGACATACTGCCTTTAACTGATATCATACCTGTTTTCATCCCAAGATACGTGGGGAATTTCCATACCTTGTTATAGGGGTTATCAACGTCGATGTTCAATTCAAGATTGATATTTGCACCGTATAACAGCGATTGACTTACAGCATATGCTATGTTTAAACTCGGTTGCGCCTCAATATCAAACTCTGCGGGCATCTTCACAAACGGGAAGATCTTATCATCCTCACGAGTAATTTTGGTGTTCACATTACGCAACTCGGTGAAGGTTAATCCGTTATCTGTTGAAAGAAGAATTGTAGCTAGTGGATTAATCCGCGAGGTCTCAGTGGTTAACGCCTGTGGAGTTGGATAATAGTTGCTGCAGAAAATCTGCCAGCCGTTTTCAAGGGTAAGATAAAACCAATCCCAGCCATTGATAGTTCCCAAGGTTACCACATGTGGTGACCATGAATGCTCATGATGACCCGTTCCAGAGACACTGTATTCGGTGTCATCAATGATCACTGAACCAGAGACATCACAACCGGAGATAAGATAATTAGCAATCGCACTTTTTGATTTATCAAAAGCACGGCTACCTAATGTCCAGATAGGTAACGAAGATGCAGTATAATCAAGATCAATAATAACTTCATGACCCCGGTCAATATCTTCATCTTCTGCATGCACATGCCATTCCGGGTATTCTCCTTCAGCCCATGAATTCTCAAATTCAACATTCACACCTGGAGAACTTGCAGTCAACGCACCAGTCGAAAGAATGCCGATACCCCGTTGTTTATTGATCATACCACCATACAACTCACCATCAGGGCCAAATAAATTCACAACCATAAGATCAGGTTTCAACGTTCCTAACAAATCACCCCGTGCCATATGATTAAAACTGATTATCACGGTCCATCCGGGAAGCTCACTAGTTTCATCAAAGACGGCGCTATAATACCACCACTCACGACAGATCCTAATTTTATCATAATGAACACCTTCATCCTCAGGGGATACCTCACGGCGATGTGAAGGAATAAACGAATTTGGAGGAATAGGATCTGGTTCAGGTTGCGTCTGATTAACTGGCGGTTCAGGTTCAGGTCCCGTAGGGATTATTTGAACAGGAAAGATATACCCTGCTTTATACAAAAAAGCCCCCGCTATAACAATAAGGGCAACCACGATGAGTGCATCTATCTTCTTCAACTTAAGCTTCATGCTCCACCTGAACAACCCAGTTTCTATAATCTAATTTATATATATTAATTATTAAAGTTTTCTTTACATCTCTTACCGAAACATACCCACTAGGAGAATATTTATAATCAAGAGATTGATTTCAGCAATACCACCAAAAAACATAGTGAGGGTTATCACATGATAGAAAAAACTGATATAGAAAAAAAGTTACCAGAACTTAAATGGATACAAGACACCACACTGAGAAAGCAAGTCGTCGACGTCTGGAAACGTGCAGTAGACTTCCGTGGATGGAAAAAACTAGATGACATACCGTTCACCCTACTCTTCGAAAACTCTGGTAAACTCGTTGACCACACCAGACGCGTAACCAAACTCGCAAAGATTATCCTGGACTCACGAGATGAAAAAATCAACGGTGATTACCTTATCGCCGGAGCACTACTTCACGACGTCGGAAAAATCGTTGAATACGAACAAAAAAATGGCACAATAATCAAAAGCGAATACGGAGAAAAATTCCGACACCCGGTATCCGGCTCAAAACTCGCATGGGAATGCGGACTCCCTGACGAAGTCGTGCTTATCATCTATGCTCACTCCCATGAAGGAGACAAATGCAAACGAAGCCCGGAATCAATCATCGTTCACCATTGCGATTTTATTGATTTTGGCATCAGAAAATCACTCTCGGGATAGTATGAACCTCACCAACGCCGCAGGAAGAACCATCGTACCATCAATAAAAGGAATCACACACAGGCCATTTCAGGGAGCACACAAATACACTTACAAATCAAAAGTGACTACCCTAACAAAAGCTCTTCAAAACTGTGGTTTAAAAAATGGTGACACCATCTCGTTTCATCATCAACTTAGAAACGGTGACTACGTTATAAATCAAACATTAGACACCATCCAAGAACTCGGTGTAAAAAACATCCGTATGGCACAAACAGCGATGTTCAACATCCACGAACCCATCATAGAACACATAAAAGACGGTGTCATAAACCGAATAGAAGGAAGTATCAACGGAATCGTCGGAGATTACATATCAACAAACCTGCTTGACTACCCTGTGGTACTCCGCTCGCACGGAGGACGATGGGCAGCTGTAAAAACCGGTGAACTCAAAATAGATATCGCGGTTATCGCTGCATCCGCAGCAGATGAACGAGGAAACGCTACCGGAATCCTCGGAGACAACGCATTCGGCCCAATCTCCTATTCACAGGTAGACGCTGCACATGCAGACAACGTCATAATTGCCACGGATAACGTCGTAGAATACCCCTGCACCCAGCAGGAAATACAAGAACGACAGGTAGATTACGTAGCAGAAATCGATCAAATCGGGGATCCAACAAAAATTATGTCCGGGACCACCAAAATCACTGAAAACCCCATGAAACTACAGATAGCACATAACTGCGTTGATCTCATGGATGCCGCGGGTATCATCAAAAACGACATGATTTTTCAATCAGGCGCCGGCGGTATATCCCTTGCAACAATGAAATACCTTGGTGAACTGCTCGCAGACAGAAACATTGTTGCCCGTTGTGCAACCGGTGGACTCACCAAACTCATCCTAGATATCTACGAAGCCGGTAATGTCAAACACATCTACTACTCACAGGTATTTGACGATTACTCAGTAAGCTTTATCAAAAACAAGCTAGGGTTACCCGCTGATATCGGACACTACGCAGACCCCACCTCTAAAGGACGAACCATCGACGGGCTTGACACCGTTGTACTCGGTGCAACCGAAGTTGACACCCATTTCAACGTCAACGTCAACACACACAGCGACGGACGCCTCCTTCACGGCATTGGTGGCCATCAAGATACCGCTGCAGGCTCCAAACTCTGTATTATCACCGCACCAGTCTACCGGAAAACAAACCCCATCGTATTAGAAAACGTTACCACCGTTACCACACCAGGTGATGTCGTCGACGCCATCGTCACAAACGAAGGCATCGCAATCAACCCCAAACGAAAAGATCTCATCAAAAAAGTAAAAGGAACCCTTAACATAGTCCCTATTGAAGACTTGAAAAACATGGCATATGATGCCACTGGTGGACCGCAAGAACTAGAATTCACCGACGACATCGTCGGAATAACCAAATGGTTTGATGGTACACTACTCGATGTAATTTGGAAGGTAAAAACATGAATAAACCCCCGAAGTGGAAGACCACGATTACCAACGTGGAACCCAACCACCTAGTAACCAAAGGATACAAACAAGAAGACCTCATCGGAAACATACCATATCCCCACGTGGTATATCTCCTCCTGAAAGGAGGACTTCCATCAAAAGAGCATGGCATAATGATAGATGCAATACTCACCGCATGCATAGACCATGGAGTAACCCCACCATCAGCACTCGCAGCAAGAACCGTAGCCTCAGGTTGCGTACCATTACCCACCGCAGTAGCTGCAGGAATACTATCAATCGGAGATGCACACGGCGGAGCAATAGAAAAAGGAGCATTACTCCTGCAAGAAGCAATCAAACAAAACCCGGGAAAAACAGCAACCGAAATCGCAAAACAAATAGTGAAAGAAAAAAGAGAAAAAAAACAAAGAATACTCGGATTTGGACATCGAGTACATACACAAGACCCCCGAACACAAAAACTTTTCACCCTAGCTGATAAATTCAAAATAACTGGTGAACACATAACGCTTTCTAAAGCAATTCAAAAAGAACTTGAAAACTCCCTTGGTAAGAAACTACCCATCAATGTAGACGGCGCCATAGCCGCACTTATTTCAGATATGGGATTTGACTGGCGTCTTGGCAAAGCATTCTTTCTTCTTGGCAGAGTAGCCGGTCTCACAGCACAGGTCTACGAAGAACAAACACAGGAAAAACCTATGCGTAAAATGTTTGACATCGACTACGAGTACATAGGGCCAAAAGAAAAAAAACTCCCATAACACGACCGTGTATTCTTGATGCATGTACGTTTATTTTAATCCTATAAAGTTAAAATACCGGCATACCATTGCATACTGATTAACACAATGGTACCGCCACTAACCGAACGTATTTTTGATGGGATACGATACCTAGTTTTTGAAAAAAATGCGGACACATTTAGACCCGGTGCACTTAAAAAAATTATGGATTTCTTATTTATTATCTTTGAAAAAATAGGGTATACTTTTAGATTCATTGTAAATAGTTATATGAAGATGTACCGCGAGATTGTTCTGCAAGAAATTAAACTCGTAACGGCTTCTTCAAATGATCGGATTTTAATTATCGGTAGTGGGGCGATACCTGCGACAGCGTTGATAATTGCACAAGAGGTGCACGCAAGATGTGTTACCATTGATACCGATCGAAACGCGGTTGCGGCTGCTCGACAATGTATTCATAATATGGACATGAATACTTTAATCTCAGTGGAAGTAGGAAATGGGGCCTCCTATGCAACTGATGATTTTGATGTTATCTTTATGCTGTATGGGGTGAAAAACCATACTGCAGTGCTAAAGCATCTTGCAGGGAATATTAATGAGTCAACCCGGGTTGTTTTTAGAAGTATTGATGATCCTGCTGAAAACTTGCCAGATGAAGCATATCTAAAACAATTGTTTGATGTCGGAGATGTGCAGAGAACAACAGTTTTGGGTCCAATGTGTTCATATCTGTTAACAAAAAAATAGTTTTAGCTCGGTTATATTAGTCGTCTCACCCAACATAATGTATGATTACCAATTGAAAACTCTGTATCGACGAACCACTTATTTTTCATATAAAATGCATAAGCGGGTTTACTTTTGTTGGTAACACCTGTTACGCCGGCGTATCCTTGTTTTTTAGCCTGTGCATAAATATAATCCATAAGGAGTTTACCATATCCTTGTTTTTGATAGTCCGGTAGTGTTCCATAGAGCATGATTTCTAAGTTCGATGTATCATAGAAGGGTTTGTGTTTATTGTATGTGAGTAGTTGCCTAAGGATTTTAAATCCTGATACACGGAAGAGTAAAAAAGCGAAAGACAGTAGCCTGCGTTTTGTGGGTTGCGCTGCGGCATCTATGCAGTGTGCAGCGCTAATTAGATGTCCATTGATTGTTAATCCATATCGGAAAATTTGGTTGGTATTTTCATGTAAGTTGAAAAGAAGTCTCATCACAGATTTTGTGTGTCCGGGGGTATCATGTAATGCGGGTAGTTGTGGCATATCTGAGAAGGATAAAGTAAATAGTTCTAATGCTTTCTCATAATCGTCAGGGGATAATACTTTCAATTTTAATGTATCATTCATGATGATAATCACCATTGTTATTCAGGGTTTGTAGGCTATTACTGCATGGTATCTATGGGTGAGTGGGATAGAGTCTTTTTTTCTATAATAGTTGTCGAGCATGGTACTCACACGACTGAAAATAGCTGGGCGAAATTCTTCATGGATGATGTGGGTAAAGCCTGCGGCTGCGCCTGATTTTATCCAATGATCAACTGCTGAGGTGCCATTAGAGAATTCAAATGTTTTTGATCCATTCCAAGATATATATGGGGTTAAGCCATGTTGTTTCATTTTATTTTTTAAGGTATACGTGTTAAGTAAATAGTATGTTTTGATGTTATGAGCTAGTGCTTGTGGTTTTTCAGCTAGTGCGAGTAGTAAAAACAAGAGTAATTCCCAGTTTGTTATTATGCTGTTATCTATAATAGCGAGTTTTCCATTAGGTCGTAATACCCGTGAGATCTCAGTTAAAACTTGGTGTGTAGGTAAATATCCAAGACCCCATGCGCAGGTGATAATGTCGACACGGTTTGTGTATAGTTTTTGAAGGTAAGGTATAACATTGCTTACTATAAAATCACAGGAGGTTCCATAGTTTTGTGTGGCTACCCTAATCATTTCGGTGGAAATATCAACACCGGTGGGTCTTTCTTGGGTGTATGCAGCGAGTATCGAAGTCACATAGCCTGTGCCACAAGCCAGATCGATAGCCTGGTCGTCAGGTTTTGGATGCAGTTTTGTAATTAATTTTTCTGATAAGAGGTTACAATGAGCGGTCCAGTAGGTATCATAGTGTGGTGCGATAGAATTATAACTTTTTTTGAGTAAGGTGGGAGTGTTATTTCTTTCCGTAAGATAAAGCTGAATTATGTTTCTGCTTAATCGTATCCAATGATGTTTAAAGTATGCCATAGTATATCCGTCTTATTGCAAGTCTTTTGAAATATATAGCGAGGATGTTGATAAAAATTTATATAGATTGATTGCTCATGCCTATAGTATGTTAGGTAAGAGTGGACAGAACTACTGTATCATAGTAGTTTCATTGTTGGTTGTATTGCCCCTCAGTAGTATAGCCAGCATGGGAGAAGAGACAGCATCTGTTCTTGCTGACACAGATGAAGGCTGGTGTTTTCTGCCAGCGTATCCTAATTATGCGCCACAAGGACTTCCTGATTTTGATCAACGAGCGCAACATGACTGGAAAAGCATGATATTTGTCTGGTCATTATGTGCGCCAACTTCACTTGCAGATATTTTATGGTATTTTGATTCTAAACATGCGGATCCCTCAGGAGTGCCTGGTGATGGAGCTGATACATATCCGTTGGTGACTGATTTTCAACCGCCGTGCTCTCCAGTTCCAGGACCATATTCTGATGATCATTGTTTTACCAATGTAAACGATCAGAATACCTCGTTAAAACAATGGACAGCTCAAGGTGAACTCATTGAACAAATCGCATGGTACGTGAATCATGATTTCCGCCGGTTCCCGCCACTGTCATTTTTGACAGCAGGGACACGCCAACACATGATGAAATGGGGTATCGAACAATGGCTAAAAGATACCGGCCTTAGGGAGCAATACACTGTTGAGCATTATTTCAAACCACGTTTTGAAACAGTATATGAAGCAGTACAAAATAATGCAGGAGTCGTTTTGCTACTACGTTTTTATAACCCCATATCAAAGTTGTTCCCAATTGGTAATGGACATCATCTCATATCTGTAATCAGCGGTCATTATGTTGCTGTAGCAGGTGTTCACCCGGATGGGTTTATCGCCCTAAGTGACCCCTATCTTAATGTCGAAAACCCAGAACCAACTCCCGTTGAGCATTGTGATCCTCAGATTGTCTCACATGACCGCTATGCTGTTAGTCATAATTCACCGGCCTCCTTTTTTGGGACATGGTGGCTTCCAAATTATTGGCATACCGGTGGAATTGCCAGCTATGCATTAATAATAACACCAAACTAGCGGGAAAAATTATTAAATCAGAGTATCTATCTAATTTTTTGCTACTTGAAGCAATTTATGTGAGATAATATGTTCAAAAAAGGGACAATTTCATGAAATTTCTTTTGATAAATAGCGGACGAGGACATGTCACCATTCTAAAGGCAAAAAACAAGTTAATACCTCCTCACGTCCCCCCACTTGGTTTATTGTACATCGGTCGTTCTCTGGAAGATGAAGGACACACGGTAGAGGTAATGGAATATTATGCAGAAGACGATCCCGTTAAACAGCTTATTCGTAGTCTACCATCTGTTGATGCAGTTGGTATGAGTGTGACTACATATCCCTATCAGCAATCAGCAGAAATCGCGCATATAATCAAAAAAATCGATCCAACCATTCCGCTTATGATCGGAGGGCCTCATTGTATTTTTCACCCTGAACATTCGTTAAAAGATATACCTGAGGCAGATATCAGCGTCTCAGGCGATGGTGAAAAAACTATCAAGCACGTTGCACAAGCATTAAACGGAGAAAAAAACCTCAGAGATATCCCTGGCGTTCACTTTAGACATGGGAGTCAGATTAAATCCGGAAAACCTTATGAGTTAATCACGGATTTAGACACTGTTCCTTTTCCGTCACGTCACCTTGTTGATAACTATGAATACGGGAAAATAAATGACACATTCATATTTAAGCGTAAGTTAACCAGCGTTATTACCTCTCGAGGATGCCCGTTTAATTGTCGTTTTTGCCCCAGAACACCGTATTATAGAAAATTTAGACAACGATCAGCGCAGAATGTAATTGAAGAACTTCAAGATTTAGATGGAAAATATGCCACTGTTCAAATTGCAGATGATAATTTTTTAACTGATACGAAAAGAGCGAACATAATAATGGATTCCCTAATTGAAAACCCGTTAAACATTGATTTAATAATTCAGGGAACACGCGTTGACACGGCTAACAGGGAGTTATACAAAAAAATGAAACAAGCACGCGTGGTATATATGGGGTTTGGCATTGAATCAGGAAATCAAGACGTGCTTGATTTTTATGATAAGCGAATTACTCTTGAGAAGATCCGTAACGCTGTAACTTTGGCACATGAAATGGATTTTTTAACCCTAGGAAATTTTATTATAGGCGCCCCGATTGAAACAGATACACATATCCAAGAAACCATTAATTTTGCTTGTTCACTGCCGCTGGATATGAGCATTTTCAACCCATTGTACTATATGTATGGATCAAGATTATGGGACGACGCGGAAAAAGCACATAAAATACAGAGCACTGATGGATACACTGTCAAAGCAGATTCACGCAGAAACCTAAGTAAGTATACCGCCGAAGAACTGGAAAGCATTTGTACTAAAGCAACATTAAAATTTTACCTTCGACCACGACATATTATGCAACAAATAATCAAAGCGTTACGGGTTAAAAGGTTTAATTTGATACGCGCGGGAATACACGGTTTTTAACTACTGGTTCTCCTTAGCATAGACGCTTCAAATAGGTTGCTTCAAAAACGTTATATACTCTTCTGGTTCATATCTTACTATAGCATGAAGATTCTTCTAGTGTTCCCACGGATAGAACATGGGATGGCAACATATCAGGATAAACATTCATGGAGGCGTATTCTCAGCGGCTATCCGATTATCACCCTTCCACATCTTGCTTCAGTAACCCCGCCAAAACATCAGGTGACCATACTTAACGAAAATTATGATTCTATTGATTTTAATGCAGATGTTGATCTCGTTGGGATCACCTGTTATACGATGACCGCACCTCGTGTTTATACCATCGCTGATGAATTTAGAAAACGTGGGAAAACTGTGGTACTCGGAGGATATCACCCTACCGCACTACCCCATGAAGCAAAACAACATGCCGACAGCGTAATTAAAGGCATGGCAGAAGCCAGCTGGCCACAATTACTCATCGATTTCCAACAGAGAAAACTGAAACCTATGTATGAACGAAACCAAAACTGGGATATGGCAGATATCCCCCCGATACGACGTGATCTCATCTCACATAACCCCTTTGTTGGTGCAATTCAGACCACTCGTGGATGCAGCAACAGATGCGAGTTCTGCGCGATACGCAGTTTCTGTGATTTTGGCGTACGACAACGACCCATCAAAAACGTTATTGAAGAAATTAAACAAATGCCCAATAAATGGTTTATCATCCATGATCCACATCTCACTCAACATCGAAAATATGCACAAGCATTGTTTAAAGAGCTGATCCGGCTGAAAATACGGAAATCATGGGTAGCTAACGGAACCGCAAATGTGCTTGGAAAGGTTGATGATAAGTTCCTCCATCTCGCCCATAAATCAGGATGTGTTGAATGGTTCGTCGGTTTTGAATCTGTCAGTCAAGAAGCACTAAACAACATAAAAAAAACACATAACAAAGTCTCCGATTTCAAACGTATGATACGACGCGTTCACAACCATGGCATGACCATCCAAGGCGGCATAATATTTGGTTTTGATGAAGACACACCAGATATTTTTGATACCACCCTTGAAATTATTAACGACTGGGAACTCGATGTTCTAGAAGTAAATATACTAACTCCATACCCTGGCACGCCACTCTACGACCGGCTTGAAAAAGAAGGACGTATCACAAGCAAAGACTGGTCCAAATACAACCAGGTAGACGTTGTCTTCAAACCAAAACAAATGACCGAACAAGAACTATACAATGGAGCGCGAAAAGTCGCACGGGAGTTTTATAACCCCGTAAAAGTACTCAAACGAGTTACTCAAACATTTAGCATAACAAAAAAACTTGCTGGTATCGTACCTGCAGGCACAAATTTTACCTTTAGAACCTATTATAAACGCGATTTTGCCTTCTAAATAAAAAGAAATAGAGTGGCAACGTATCGTAAAAGTTTTTAATCTCCTCTGCTCTCCAGGCCTGGCAGCATGCAAAAAAATATTCTT
>CAZRMY010000015.1:0-25274 GCA_964601295.1 uncultured Thermoplasmatales archaeon
CCGAATAACTATTTTAAAAGATCGTATCAATCAGGTGATGTCCCGTTCACCACACCGGGTACGATAACCGTCAATTTTGATCCCCCGGAGATAAAGAATAGTAACAAAAACACCTATCATTTCACACTTCAAGACGCTATTGATGATGCATCGAATTATGATACCATACAGATTCCTGCAGATACCAAAATATATGAAAACATTGTTGTTGATAAACCAGTGACAATCAAAGGAACAAATAAACATACCTCAAAGCTGTCAGGGGATGGAACCGCTAGTACCATTTACATCAGCGCCAATGATGTAACCATTAAAACACTAAATATTTCAAAATCATCAAGTTCCCATCCTATCATTTCAATTCATGCTGATGAAGCAGAAATAGTGAACAACATACTAGGTTTTTACAACACGCCAAAAGGGGTAGTATTAAGTGGATCTACAAATAATACGGTAATCAAAAACAATGAACTGATAAAAAGTAATATCTACCTCGAAGCAGCACATGACAACCACATAGAAAACAATATCATAACCGATGAAACCTACGGCATACATATCTCATCAAGCTCAAATAACAACACGTTTACAGAAAACACAATAACGGGGCACACCATTGCCGGAATATATGTAGAAAATTCCGCTGAAAACACGTTCACAAACAACCATCTCTATGACAATGATATCTACGGTGTCTACATCACAGGTATCTCGCCATGGAATCATCTTGATAACAACAAAATTGAAAACAATACTGATTCAGGTATCTACGTCCTTGACAACGCACATGAAACCAATATCACCAACAATGACCTGTTAAATAACACCAACGATGGAATCGTTATTGGTCCGCTCATAACTGATATCAATATACAAGGGAACAGCATCCACAACAGCAGCAATGGCATACGAGCAGCTGGGAGTTTACATACCTTTTATGATAACGCCATAACAAACAGCTCAGTTGCAGGCATAAAAATGGGATGCGATAACGCACACCTTCACGGTAACACAATATCCGGGTGTAAAGATGGGATCTTACTGAGAACCACGAGTGCTCAATACAATAATATTACTGATAATACTATCAACGATAACACAAACAGCGGCATCTACATGGATGACACATGGTATAACACCATAACACTCAACGACATCACAGATAACAACCAATACGGCATATACCTCAAAGGAACCAACACTGAAATAACCTCAAACACGGTAACCTCCCATAATAACGGCGTGTACATAAAATATGCCACATCAACCTATAATGATCTAAAATACAACACCATAACACAGAACACGCAATATGGTGTATTCTCAGAAGGACTTCATTTTGATGTTATCGGAAATACTGTAACCAACAGCCGAGATGGAATATACCTTTCATGTAACACAGATACCTATAGCACCGTCACCAACAATACCTGCTCAGCGACTACCAACAATGGGATATACCTTTCAGGAACCGGTACAACCTGCACCCTTAACAATATTCTGCATAACACGGGCAATGGGATAACACTCAGACCAGGATCAGATGACACCACGCTCACCGGGAACATCATAGCAAACAACAACGGAACAGGCATAAAACTACCAAGTTCTTCAACAACACCTATTGAAAACAACACGATTGAAAATAATGATATCGCCATGGATATAACCAACTGCACAGACATAACCATCAATAACAACAATCTAAAGAACAACACCAAAGGAATTTTCGTAGCAAACACACCGGAACTCCTGCTGTATGCAAACGAAATACATAACACCACGTATAATGCGATACACCTACAAACAGATTCGGATCACGCACATATATACAATAATATCATAACCGACAACAAGTATGCAATAAACATAGATTCATCAGATGACATAACGATAACAAACAACAATCCGATGGACGATAACCGCTATGGGATATATGTTGAAAACAGCACAGGTAATCACCTAGAAAACCAGGATATCAACAGCTGCAGCTGGTATGCATTAATCTTTAAGTCAACAACATACACAGACATAACAAATGTAACTATCACTAACTCCTCTGGTTACGGCATGTATCTGTCTGCATCTTCACATCATAATGATCTACATGACATAACGATAAAAAATAGTTCAGCTAACGCACTACACATCGAAAACAGCCCATACACCACCATCACCATGAATGAAATAGTAAACAACGGCAACCATGGTATTAACATAGTAAACAGCCCAGATACACGTGTAGACCACAGCAGTATCCAACACTCAGAAAAAACCGGCATATACGTTCAAGAAAGTAATAACATAACCATCGCAAACAACACAGTAACAAACAACAACGAATACGGTATTTATGTCAAAACAAGCAACAACCCAAAAATACGAGACAACCATGTTCATAACAACACACTAACCGGTATAAAAATCGAAGACTATACTGAAAACCATATCACACACAACGAACTCTACGATAACTCAGGATACGGAATATACATACAAAACGCAGACCAAAGCATCATCGCATACAACCTCATCAGAAACACACAACTCGGAGGCATCTACTGCGACTACAGCTCATATTGTGATATAGCCAATAACGATGTATCATTCAACGATGCATATGGAATCATCCTGGCAAACACCAATAACACCTCGATACATCACAACCTTGCATGTAACCTAACCGGAACAGGCATATGCCTCTTAAACAGTATCAACAACAGCATCTACAACAACCCCGTAAACAACAACACACACCATGGCATATACCTCTCAGAAAGCAACAACAACACACTGTATGATACCCTTGCTAAAAACAACAGTCTGAACGGCATATATCTTTATGCAAGCTGCAACAACAACATCACCAACACCGACTGTGAACACAACCAAAACATAGGCATCTATCTTCAGTCAAACTGCAACCAAAACATCCTCACATCAAACAACGCACATAACAACAACTACCAGGGAATCAAAATACACGATAACTCAGATCAAAACGAACTAGAACTAAACACTGCAAACCATAACCAACAATACGGACTCCATATATCCGCCTCCTCGATGAACAGTATAAATACCAACACCCTGCGGGAAAACAGTGAATATGATCTATTTATCGATGCATCACAACCACCACACTACCTAAACTTCTTCACAGGAAACATCGGATCAGGATATCTCCCAATCAGCTATCATGACACCGGGTTAGCACCAGTACCTAGCGGAACCTACTCAGAAATCATTCTTTGTACTGCACATAATATCATTGTTGACAACGTAGTGATCTCAGGATCATCAAGTCTAAAAAACAATGGAATAGTACTGCTAAAAACAAACAACGCACAAATAACAAACACCACATCATCCAATAACCATAATGGTATATGGCTACGCAACAGTCACTACAATATCATTAAGAACAGCTCCTTTGAAAACAACAAAAAAGATGGAGTTATTCTTTCTGGTTCAAAAAACAATGATTTCTTCAACCTATCCGTCATAAAAAACGATGACGATGGCATAACTTTTTCAGGGTCAAACTGTAATAATATCACCCTAAGTAACCTATCTGCTAACGTTGACAATGGCCTTGTGTTTTATGAATCGCAAAATAATGAGGTTATCAAAAATAATATTACCGGCAACACAAATGGAGCATGGATAACCACCTGTGGAGGGAACATTCTATATCATAATAATTTTTATAATAATTCACTAAACGCCTATGATGAAGCAGGATGTATCTGGGACAACGGAAAAACAAAAGGAGGTAACTACTGGGATGATTTCTCATCTAACTCGGGTTACCCAAACAACTATAATGTACCCGGGAAAACACCACCTTCACAAGATAAATACCCGTTAAATAGTAATGCAACAGCATCCAATCCTGGCATGGTTAACCCGGGGTTTAACCCATCAACACCGGGTTTCGGCATATATGCTTTTAATACGATTCAGGATGCACTCGACACCGTACCAAACGGGGGAACAGTGATAGTTGACAGTGGAACCTATACTGAAAATATCGATATTGACACCCCCATAGAGCTACTTGGAGCGGATCCAGGTTCAACAATACTTGATGGAGGAGGCAGTGGTACAGTTGTCACAATCACTGCAGACTCATCAACGGTGACTGGTTTTACTATTGCAAATAGCGGATCACAGACAACAGACGCGGGCATCTTATTACAGTCAAATTCAAATATTATTACTGGAAATCTCATAACAAATAACAGAAATGGGCTAAAACTAGAAGGAGGCTCAGTATCCCACGTATATGAGAACAGTTTTGACACTAATGGCTACGGGATGTATTCAACCATGAGCTCCATGGATAATACAATTTATAGAAATAATTTCAAAAACAACTATGAAATGAACGCATTTGACACAGAAATGAACTTTTATGATAACGGATTTGAGGGAAACTATTGGGACGATTACCAACCACCAGGATCGTATCCAATACCGGGTGGTTCCAACGAAGATCACTTCCCATATTCAAATGAGAGCACATGGAATATACCGCCAAATACGCCCTCTGAGCCGACCCCTGCAGATAGCAGTATCGTACATGCAAATACAAGCCTTAGTTGGACAGGCGGAGATCCCGACATAGGGGATACCGTTACATATGACATTTACTTTGGTACCACTAACCCACCGACACTGGTTGCTGAAAATCACACAAAAACAACCTATGAACCGGGCGACCTTGCGTATAATCAACAATATTATTGGAAGATAGCGGCATGGGATAATGATGATACATCCACATCTGGTGTGACATGGAACTTCACTACCACCAAAAAACCGAATCAACAACCATATACAGCCCATACGCCGACGCCTGAAAATGGGGAAGTAGGGATAGACATAAACACTATGTTAACATGGATCGGCGGTGACCCGGACGTTGGTGATACTGTCACCTATGATATCTACTTGGGAACCTCAAACCCGCCAGCAAATATAGTGGCAAATCATACGACCTCAAATTATACTCCTGAAGAAATTGCGTATTCAACCACATATTACTGGATGGTGCGCTCATGGGATTCACATAATGCCTCAACTCAAGGACCGATATGGAGTTTTACTTCAGAAGAAAAACCAAATCAAAATCCATTTACTCCTAGTAGCCCAAATCCTGCAGATGAGACTACAAATATAGACGTCGCAATTGATTTAACATGGGCTGGAGGGGACCCTGATCCTGATGATACGGTGTCATATGATATTTATTTAGATACCATAAGCCCTCCATTGGTCAAAGTAAGTGATAATCAATCTGCTATGATGTATGCTCCACCTGAAGACCTAACCTATGATCAAACCTATTATTGGAAGATTATTGCTTGGGATACCCATGGTGCTCCAACTAGTAGTCCAGTGTGGCAGTTTATCACTATAGCTCAAGAGAATAATCCACCAGATCTGCCAAGTAATCCATATCCACATGATACCGCGCTCAATATATCGCTAAATCCAGTTCTCAGTGTTAACGTCTCAGATCCTGATGAAGACATCATGGATGTATATTTCTACGATGCATCAGATGATAGCCTCATTGCTGTTGATACGAATGTTCAAAGTGGCACTCAAGCATCAACTATCTGGGTGGATCTACAATATTCTACGACCTATTATTGGTATGCCATAGCTGATGATACAGAACACATAAGTATTTCGGATAGCTGGATGTTTACAACCGGAGCTGAACCTGTGCTTTGTGGAGATGCTAACGGTGATGCAGTGATAAATATCTCTGATGCAGTGTTTGTGATCAATTACGTGTTCATACCAGAGAGTCCGGCACCCAATCCTATCTGTACCGCTGATGTCAACGGCGACGGTGTCATTAACGTCAGTGATGCCGTATATCTCATAAACTACGTGTTGTTACCCGGTTCACCACCGCCTGTCGCAGATTGCTGCGGATAACAAAAAAAAGAGTTCAACTAACGACTCTCCGGTGCTTTCATCTGGACGAAATAGTATAGTAATAAATAATATTATTTAAATTTTTTATAAAAAGATTTATATATCTATAAAACAATAGACATAGCAATGGATGGGGGATGCCAACCAATTTTTTCCATTCCTCTCCTCACCACCTCCCCACAACCATCCTCCATCCAACAACCTCCCAAACATAAACACATCATTTTTTTGCAATACTTTATAAAAATCAACCTAATTACATTATAAGGGTGCTCCGTGAACGTAATCGAAACAAAAAACCTCACAAAATACTACAAAAAAATTCGCGGAATTGAAGACATCACACTCAACGTTACAAAAGGAGAAATCTTTGGTTTTCTCGGACCAAACGGTGCAGGAAAAACCACATTTATCCGTACTATCCTAGGATTACTAAATCCAACCTATGGAGAAGCATATATTTTTGGATTAAACGTCAAAAAAAATTTAATCGACATTAAAGAAGACGTAGGATACATACCTGGAGATCTTAATCTTTATGGACATCTCACCGGACGTGGGTTTCTAAACTATTTCATGTCACTTCGAGATTCAGGCATGTATCTCATTGAAGATCTGCTCGGCATATTTGAGTTACCTTTAGACCGGAAAATAAAAAGTTATTCCAGAGGCATGAAACAAAAACTCTCCATTATACAAGCTTTCATGCATGATCCTGATCTGGTAATTATGGATGAACCTACCAATGGCCTGGATCCATTAATCCAACAAAAATTCTATTCGTTTCTTAAAAAAGAAAAACAAAAAGGCCGTACAATGTTTTTTTCCTCACATATTTTAAGTGAAGTCGACAAAGTCTGTGACCGTGTGGGAATAATTCGTAATGGCAAAATAGTTACTTTAGATGATATTGAGAGTCTGAAAAGTAAAAGTGGGAAAATTGTTCGCGTGAAAATTACTGAGGATCCTGAGAAATTCACGGGTCTTAAAAACATGCGTGTTAAGGACGGATGGATCGAATTTACGGTAACAAAAAACCTTGACGCGTTGATCAAACATCTTGGGAACTACGCGATTAAGGATATTGAAATTAAAGATGCAAGTTTAGAGGATATCTTTCTTCATCATTATGGGGGTAACAATGACTAGTGCGCTTGAATTTAGAATTACGGTGCAAACAATTAAAGAGAATTGGAAAATCACGGCTATTCTAACACTTTTGTTTATGGGATTAACGGTAATGTACTCTGGTATGTATCCCTCATTTAAAGATGCGTTAAATGAAATGTTAGACTCTGGGCTTGGAGAGTCATTTGAATTTTTTAGAGGAGCACAATATATGGACTCCTACGCAGGGTTTTTGAATTTGGAGTTGTATCAAATATTTTGGATATTAATTCTGGGAATAATAATTGGGTTTATTGCCGCATCATATATCGCAAAAGAAATTGAAGGGAAAACAATTGATTTGTTGCTTGCAAATCCAATTGCACGGAGACAAATTGTTATTGAACGCTACCTGGGGTTAATTCCCCTTCTGCTTGTCATTAATGTTGGTACATTAGCGGCGGTTGTCGGGGTAACCTATGCTATTAATGAAGAGCTTAACATGGTACATCTCGTTTTGACTCATGTTGTGTCGATACCATATTTTTTAGCTGTCGCAGGGATGGGTGTGTTAATATCGGTTATTCTCGATGAGAAAATGAAGGCAAGTATCGTGATGATCGCGGTGCTGGTAGGAATGTTTATATTCAATTCAATAAGTAATATGGTACCAGATTACGAAACAGTGGGCTCTATTTCACTTATGCGTTATTATGATCCTACAGAGATACTATTAAACGGGGAAGTTGACGGTGGAGGGGCAGTGGTTTTACTGGTGATAAGTATTGTATGTGTGCTCATTGCTATAGTATATTTTGAGCGGAAAGATATTCCCGTTACCTAAAGTCTGCGGAAACTTGTTTTATGTGTTTTTTAAACGGATGAAATTGTGTATTTGAACAGGTTTCTGTGACAAAAGCTTATATAGTTCTTATACCTATAATTATCTATATAGGGGGTAAATATGAAACACTATATACCGTTGATAATAGCGGGCATGCTATTAATAGGTGGTTTTGGAATAGGAACTGTTGCTGGAGATTCTTCTTTTATTGCTGAGAAAACAGTAATATTTGCTGATATGAAAATTACTGCTAATCGGGAATATGCACGTATTGAATTGTCAGGTGCTAACTCTTTTGCATTAACTGATGGGGAGGTGGTATTACCATCGTATGTGCAAACATTTGAGTTTCCATTTGGCACACATATTCTTGATGTGTCTTGTGATGTATCTGATGTGCATGAGCAACTGGTGAATCGGGAGATTGTTAAAACTCCAACACCGGTATTAGCTGGTTTTTCATCTACATCAGAAGATACTGAGGAGGTAGACCATATAGACGCGTTAGATCCATATCCTGGTGTTTGGTACGATTACACGGTTGGCTGTGGTATTGTTGCTGGTGAACAGAGGATACTTGTTGATGTTGAGGTGTATCCAGTGCAATATTATCCTGCAGATCCACGTGTTCGCTGGGCTGAGCGGATTGATATTGAAGTAGATTATGCGCCGGTGGATGAAACACAGGTGACTGAAGATGAGTATCTTTTAGTGGTTATTGGTCCTGCGGAATTTAGTACACAAATAGAGCCATTGATTACACATAAAAATAGCCGGGGTGTCTCATCGATTGCAGTGACGTTAGAGGAGATTTATGATGGCACCTATTTCTCGGAACAGGGTCGTGATGACGCTGAGATGATTAAATATTTCATTAAAAATGCGATTGAAAGTTGGGGTACTAGCTACGTGTTGTTAATGGGTGGTGATTATGAGGTACCTGCTCGTATTACACATGTTCGTGCTACTAGTGGTGATACGGAGTTATTTGCAAGTGATTTGTATTACGCGGATATTTACAATGAGACCAGTCAGTTTTGCAGCTGGGATTCCAATGAAAATGATATTTTTGGAGAATATGACTGGGGTACATCGCATTTAACAGATGATGTTGATTTGTATCCTGACGTGTATGTCGGCCGTCTTGCATGTATTGATACGACTGAGGTTACTACCGTGGTAAATAAAATAATTCAATATGAAATATCTGAGGCGTTTACCCAGGAGTGGTTTACTAATCTTGTTGTCTGCGGTGGTGATTCTTTCCCGGGTGATGACGAAAGCATTGCTGAAGGTGAATTTGTTAATGAAGCAGTCATTGATGTTATGGATGGTTTTATTCCCACGCGTCTCTGGGCTACCAATGGAGGGTTAAGTGGTATACCCGCTGGGACAACAAAAATTAGTAATGCGATAAACGATGGCGCAGGCTTCGTTGATTTTTCAGGACATGGAAACCCTTCTGTATGGGCGACACATCCACATGAGGATGATGGTACATGGTTACCAACAGCATCTGGTGGCTACTGGAATTCTCCACATGTTTCCGGTCTAAATAACGGCGATCAATTGCCTATCGTGGTGATAGGTGCATGTTCGGTGAGTAAATACACTGATCGCCCAGATTGTTTCACCTGGTCCTTTGTGTCCAACCCTGACGGAGGGGGTATCGGAGCGTTTGGTGCCACGGGTCTAGGCTGGGCGTATATCGGTGAATGGGTTACCGAGGGATTAATTGAAGGTATGGCCCTTAACACCTTTGAAGCTTACAAAGAAGGGGCAACTACGCTTGGGGAGATGTGGGGTAAAGCAATAACCAATTATGTTAAACCGCAACTTGAAGGAACCGACTATAAATCTATAGAAGAATGGCAGCTATTTGGCGATCCTTCGCTTGCTGTTGCGGCACAATCTGAATCCCCTGCTAAACCAGCGACACCTGATGGGGAGATTTCAGGGCGTATTGGTGTTGAATATACGTATACATCAGTAACGACCGATCCGGAAGGAGATGAAATTTACTATCTTTTCGATTGGGGTGATGATACATATTCAGGATGGTTAGGACCATTTAGTTCAGGAGACGAAGTAGAAGCATCTCACCGGTGGAGTGAACGAGGTAGCTATGAGATACGTGTCAAAGCAAAAGATGAACATGGAGTGCAAAGTGAATGGTCCGATCCGCTGAGCGCCAGTATGCCAGTGCAATACTCTTCATATCCGTTACTTGAACGGTTGCTACAGCGTTTTCCGCTGTTAGCGTTATTGTTAGAATATCTCCAGTGAATGGAGATATTTTACTATTTTTTCATTGATGTTGGTTGCTTTTTTAAATAGTTATATAATTGTATAGAAATATTTATATATTAAAGTCCGATGTCGGTATCCATACCCTTACGTTTGAGATGGGGGAGCACAACCATTTTTTCCACTCCCTCCCCTCACATACTCCCCCATCGCAAAACCCCTCCAATGACATAAAAACGTGTAGCAAATATTTATATAATAGATTTGTTTTAAAACATACAGGGGGCGATCAATATGAAAATTCAATTTATTATACTGCTCGTAGCTTTTGGCATGCTAAGTGGAGGGATAGGAAGTGCATTTCTTTCCTCAGAACAAGTATCCAGCACGCCATGTGACTGTCAGACAGTTATAGCTAACCAGTATGCAACAGGTTTATTGCCTGGCGGGCCGAGGTTACCAGAACCGCAAATATTCAGAGGCAACCCACCACCTCAATGGGATTGGCGGAGTGCAACAGTTAATAGTATTACTGGTGACTGGACCACTCATGTTAAAAACCAGGGTAACTGCGGGAGTTGCTATGCTTTTGGATCATTAGCTGCTGTTGAATCGCTCATCAACATTGTCAATGAGGATCCCACTATCGATAAGGATTTATCAGAACAATTTATAGTGTCATGTGGACGCGAATGGGTAAATGGTATTGATGGATGTGACGGCGCCTATCTTTCCCCAACCTTTGATTTCCTCCTCGAATATGGTGCTATACCCGAGAGTTGTTTCCTGTACATAAGTGGAGCCAGTGGCTATGTTCCACCGTGTTCAGATAAATGTGACGACTGGGAGGATCAAGTTATTACTGTGAAAGGGTGGAACGCAATAGCTGATGATGTCGAATCTATTAAAAACGCACTAGTAGCCCATGGACCTTTGCCAACAAGCATGGTAGTATACAGTGATTTATACGAGTATTCTGGTGGCATTTATGAACACCCAGGTGATGATCCAAATCCATCAAATCATTTAGTCACTATAGTAGGATACGATGATACACAGCAATATTGGATTTGTAAAAACAGCTGGGGGCCAAGTTGGGGTGAGAACGGCTGGTTTAGAATCGCATATGGCGATTGCCATATCGAAGAGAACACAGTCTATCTTGAATATGAAAAACAAAGTGATGTTCGCGTCACTATTGAAATACACCGTATACAACGACTTGATGAAATTGAAGGTATGTTAGAAGGTGAAGCAGATTGGTCGTATCGAGTAGCTGTAAACAACGGAGAACAATGGAGTGAAGCGTTCAATCACGGCTATTCCGATGGTGATGACGATCATATCGAAACAGTACGGCATCATTTCAGCGCATTTGCAAGCAACATACCATTCAGCATAAAAGTATGGGAACGGGATTTTTGGTCGGCTGATGATCTTGCAGATGCAAGTGGTTACACCGGCGGGGGTAGTGATAACGCAATAGATGATCTTAGAGGGGCACTGTTTTTTGGAGAATATAATCTGTTAACTAACGAGTTAACAGATGGAGATCCTACAACGATTGATGATGGATATTATGTGACCTCGGGAGAATATTCACCGGATAGTAGTACGGGCAGTGACCAAAACGATGTGAAAGTCTGGTTTAAAATAACTGATACGTATGATCTTCCGCTACCTGATCTTGATGCCAGTGGTTCACTCAATGGAACCGTGGAGATGGGGTCCACACAGGTACATTTAGGGGCATTTACGGTAACGAATATTGGGGTTGACCCGGTAGGATGGACGGATACATTTTTGTCCTGGGAGCTGGCGGAAGAACCTTCATGGGGGAGTAACTGGGTGCTTGATCCTGATGGTGGAATAGACCTCCCTGCAGGTGATAGTGTAACTGTTGATGTCTATGTAGATGCTCCTGAAGAACAAGGAGTCTTCTCAGGATCATTGAAAATATGGAATGTAGAAGATCATGGAGACGCTGTACAGATACCAATACAACTCGAAACGCCACGGCAAAATGGGCAGGAACTTTTTGACGTATTTCACCTGTTCTCGTATAAATTGTTTTCATATATGCTTCTGTTAATCTAGATACAACCACGAGGTTGTTGAAAAATAACTATATGTATGAAGATAGAGGGAAACAGCTAGAAAGCACCTTAAAACTGAGAGTTTTTAAGTAGGTGTTCAGCGCGTTTACGCTTGGTAACATTTTGAATGACGACTGTAGCTGCATGCCGTCCATCTTCAAGTATGGTAGGGATAAATTTGATGATGAAGTAGTATTCAGGATCTGTGGTTTGGTAATGGATTTCTTTTGATGGGCGATTACCTTCAAGTGATTGAGTGATATGAGATATGACTTCTGGGCTGGATAAAAAGGGAATTGAAAGTTTCGTAATTGATCTGTCTAGAAGATCATCGCGATTTTCATTTACAAAATCTAAAAAGGTATCGTTAACTTGAGTAAGGCGGAGGTTTTTATCTACGATAAGGATGTAATCTGAAACATAGTTTAAGATAATAGACATTGGAATCCGACTTGATGGAAAGAAGACTTTTGCAGGGCCAAATGTTATCATTTCAACATGGCCTGCAACTCGCATAACATCCAGGTATTTCGCAACTGAATTGCGGTTTATGTTGAGTTCACGGGATATGTCAGTTACCGTCATGCCCTTCGGGTTGTTTTTAAGCAGGGTTTTTATTTGGGCAAGTTCTTTTTGGTAACTGTCCATGTATTGAGAATAGACGAGTTGTTTTTATGCATTTCTTTTTTGATATGCCAAAGCGCAATGCATTAAGCGAAATGTTTAAATACTATAGTATATATACTGGTCTATGCCATGCAAATAGGCTTGGCGCAATGTGGTGGAGAAGAGATGAACGCACTCAACAACCAATCCCATCAACAAGTTCTCTTGGACCGGTATTACCAAAATACTACGTTCCTATTTACCACAATATATGGGGGAGCATGCTGCAGTCATATCCTGCAATATCCTGCAGCTATCCCATCTGAGGATTCCTCCTCAACCCATCTCTCCTTTTCTCAATTTGGTTAAGGGGTACCTCGCCTCGTGCATCCCATTTTTTCGTTCTCATCAACGAGGTGCCTCCTCCCATCCTTTTGTTTTATAACAAAAAGTAAGCAGCTAAAAAACACTTAGATTTTTACAAAGTTTTATAAATTATAAGATACTCACAGTCAGATATATGAACGAGATGAAAAAAGCACAGCTAACCGTTGGCTTACTTGCCGTATTTGCGACAAGTTGGGATTTAGTAATACAACTGTCCATACCTCTGGATTTAGAACAAATTGGTTTACTTATTGCAAATATCGTGTTGTTGCTGCTTTTATCGTTTGTATTAATTGCGTTATTAGAATGGGTTGATGTATTTGATTTGAAAACAAACGCAGTGCTCACATTGATTGTACTTGTTACCTTCAGATTATTATCCGCAATTACCTCAACTCTTACAATTTCTTAGATTTAAAACACGAATAAATGAGATGTTTTGTGTGAATTCATAATTAACGTTTGCATCATTATGTTACCACCAAACTTTTTATATATGGGTATGCCTAATATATAATACTATATTTGAAATATATTAAAATTGTAACAGGGGGAAAATATGAACCGAAATAATATACAAATGTTAGGCGCAGTTGTAGCTGTATTTCTACTGGTAATTGTCTCAATGTTGCCAGTATTCTCTGCACGAACTGTACATACGTTAAGCGACACAGATACGGCAAATCAGTGGAGCACACCTCAACAAGTGGACACTGAGAAAAACACGGCTCATTCGTATGTGCCTATAGAAATGAAAGCAGTGTTATTTTTAAACGCGTTACGAAGCTTTTCTACAGGAGCAGATTTTTTAGCCAGTACAGATGATCTCTCTGGTATCCCTGATATGTCAGGGTTTCCTGAAATTGATAAGTACGATCCAGATTATATCCCCTACGATCGGATTGTGCCACGACCATCTGAGCCGACCTTAGTTAGCGATCAAAATGATGTAAACTATAACTCTGATACCGGTGAGCGTCCTGCCCGGGCGTATGTAATATATGTAAGTGAGCCAGAGGATATGGCCCCTGGACGGGGGAGAACCGGATATCTTAACCCAGAGGACGGTGATGATGAAGACTGGTATAGATTTTCACTATGTGCCGGGCAAACAGTTGAAGCGACAGTGACGTCAAGTGAAAATTATAGCTATGAACTTGCGAATGAAGACGGGGAAGGAACAGGAACCACGTTTGTTGCCGAAGAGACTAACTGGTACTTTCTGAAAGTGTTTTCTGAGCATGACGGTGGTCTTGGTGAATACACATTTGATGTAACAGTAACTGGGCAAAATGATTCAGGACTTGGCTATGATGCTGGTGACATAAGTGCAGAGGCTGCAGCGATAACACCCGGAAGTTACTGTGGCTATATGGACGCTGCTGATTGGGATGATTGGTATAGTTTCTCAGCTGAAGCAGGAGAAGGCATCATTGCAAGTATTGATGCATTTGAGGACACAGATTTTGATATATACCTGTATAACCCCTCTGGTGAGCTTGTACATTACGCGAACTGGTATGAAGAGGACACATTAGAATACCCTGCAGACGAAACGGGTACCTGGAAAATTAAGTTATGTATGTTCCCCGGGTGGAACACAAGCCTGTGGCCTGATGACTATCTGCTTTATGGCTCTGGTGCTTATGAGTTTGAACTAACCATTGGCGGCAGCGTCAAAGCACCACCTACACCTGACCCACAACCAGATATACAACCAGTTGCCCAAACATTTATCGTTACTAACGACGCTGAGAGCAATGCAGATGAATACACATACCTTGCAGCAGTTCCCGCAGCAAACTATCTTGAAGAAGGAACACGTTTTCTTTCACCAATTATCTATGAGGGAGAAAACACGCCAACTCATTGGTATGGCACCATTGATGACACCACACAATATCTCGTTGATGATTGGGAGACGTATCTAGATAGACATGGCGCCAATCCAGTAGAACATGAACTTGCAGGAGATCCAATCGAGGCAGCAGCTACTATTGCTACAGATCAGTGGACGGCAACTGATACCGCAGTAGTCGTTGTTGACGGCAGTAGCTTTGAGGATACCGTGAGAAATGCAGTGAACAGAAACAGTCGATTGAATGCAAAAACAGAAGTTACCACTGTTGAGCCAGGTAGCAGTAAATTTATGAACGCTGGTAGCCTGGCTATGGTACCAATGTTGATTGGACCGAAATGGGGCGCTATCTCTGTGCACGCCATTGGTGGAGAGTTTTCCGGGGATGCAGGTATTGCAACACCAAGATATGAAGCGCTAATGGATGATTGGTGGCCACATGACAGATATAATCCAGGGACAGATCTTGATGTATACCATCCAATTTCATTACCTGGTTTTTGGTTCCCATATGTAAGCGATAATGATAGTTTCACAGAGATGAAAATAACAAAAGTTGCTGGAGATCGATACCGTATACCCGTTCGATCTACCGATAGTAGCTTGAAGGTTACTGTAACAACTGATGAGACTTCGGCATTACGTGTTTATCTTATTGACCCCTATGGCAATGTTCGCAGACCAAATGTGCCACATTGGAATGGTGGGCCGATTAATCCGTTGCATGTATGGAATGGTGGACATTGGGAAGGCATTGGTGAAGAAGACTGGCGAGCATGGGAGCCTGACATAGCTACTGAGCACACCGTCGAAGTTCACTATCCAATGAAAGGATTATGGAAAGCAGTGGTTGTACCCGCAAGCTTAGAATATGCTGATGAAACCTATAACTACCATATTAATGCTGAAATACGAAGTCATTCAACAGAGCGGACAGCTGCAGCGTTATCCGCAGCTAACGCAGCGGTTATCGCCTCAATGAATCATGCGCCATTGCTCTATGTTAATTCAGATGGAATTCCCACTGAAACAGAAAACGCCTTAGAAACACTTGGTGTCACTGATATTATTTACCTACATTTAAACAGCATTGGAGACACTATCGCCGATCAGTTAGATGACTATACCCTCACTGAGCTGACAACTATGGAAGAGATCCTAGAAGAAATCGGTGAAAACGATGAAAACTATATCACGATCACTTCATTGGCTACCGGGGATGGTTATTTTGCACCAACGGCTATGATCGCAGCATATCATAACAGCCCGATATTGAGTTTCGGTGAAGCAGCTGATGCATACAATACATTGGATAAAATCGCTAGCTGGAGAGAATACGCTGGTGATTATTATCATGGCTGTCGATCAGTAGGGCATCTACCTTTAATGTCAGAGCCTTTTGATTTCAAAACTATGTTAGAAGGATTAAAAAACGGTGAATTTCCCTCACCAGGATTTGATTTGAAACTACGATGGTTTAGCGCAGTATATGATGGAGTCCACGAGTTGATAGATAACTATGGATTAGATAAAGAAGGGCAAGAAGTCTATCTGTTTGTTGGACCTCGTGACACAGACATCCGTGATCCGATTTGCCGAGCGATGACTGGTAATGAATCGTATGCAGGACATATACCGGTGGAAACACCTGCGTTTGCCTCAGCGATGATATGTAGAGAACTATTGTATCCTGCGTTGATCTATGCTAACCCTGGCCGCGATGTTACCACATCACAGCTGATGAATTACCCTGATGGAGGAATCTGGGCAGCTAACGACGGTAACAGTTATTCTAATTATGCAACACGAGATTTAAAACAAACATTTTCATCACGAGGACGATTTTATGAGGGACACTGTATCTGGGATAACGTGCTGGAGCGATACAACCAAGGAACAAGTATCAGCTACTACGCAGGCCATGGAACCGGGGGGTCAGGGATTTCAATGCAATATAAAAATATGGCAGAACAATTTCCACAGGGAGAAACCACACACGAACACCTCAAAGATTTCGACTGGTGGGACGCCTGGCGAGGATACAGTAACTACGATAGCAGAACAACAAAAACCGCCCGAGAAGGAGGATCATCATCATATCATGCAGAGGAACCAAATCTGTATGACATCGTTCATTTCAAATACGTTGATGAGCTTTTCGAAAATCTCCATAGTGAGCTTGAATTCTGGAGCTCCTGTACAACGGGATCACATTTCGGCCCAATGATTTATTTAGAACATGGCGCTGCAATGTGGTACGGTAACGGTGGATCCGCATATGGTATTCAGACCATGCTGCATGACAACTGGATGTTTCATGATGTGCTTGTTGAAGGGAAAAACTTTGGTGAATCACATTCGAAATACTTGTGGATATTTAACCGTGATTTCACCACCTGCGATCCAACCACACTCTACGGGCGCTCATCACTTTTCCAAGGATATCTATCTAACGTCCATGTTATGTTCGGTGATCCAACGATGATTTGTTACAGTCCAGACTGGGTTGAACCAGCACCGATCAACCCATAAAACTTTTTCCTTTTTTATATTATTTACCTGTAACTACAGTATTTACGTAAAACGAATCTTTATATATTCAATTATATTGTAAAGTATGGGGGTAATAGTGAATAAACGGCTAGTAGCAATAATAGTTAGTACGCTGTTAACAACGACTGTGTTGCCGGTAACTGGTTTTTCAATATTTACACACAGCGATGATGTGGATATGTTAGTACGAGTAGAGGGCAACAGTGAGAAAATCCTTCTTCCTCGTAGTATCGAAGTGCTTGGTGGGCGATCTTCCGAGTGGGTACATGTTATCATCCCACGTAGTCAATTGTCACTCATTGCTGACCGTGGCTACGAGTATACGATAATAATTGATGATGTTGCTGCACATGACGCAGCGGTTCGTGGGAGTTATCATACCTTTGCAGAGGTTGAAACGATGCTGGCCAATATAGCGGCTACGTATCCTACGATAACTAGTCTTTACAGTATCGGTAGCTCTTATCAGGGGCGTGATATCTGGTGTTTAGAAATCACTGATAACCCCGGTGTTGACGAGGGCGAAGCAGGTGTTTTTTATATGGGGCTGCATCATGCTCGTGAGTGGCCATCTCTTGAGATATGTCTGTATATCGCTGATCAGTTGACCTCGCTATATGGATCTGACCCAGAGATTACCAATGTTGTGGACAACCGGAGATTATGGTTGGTGCCCTGTGTAAATCCTGATGGATATTATTATGACCATGACCAAGGGAATGACTGGCGGAAGAACCGGCATTATTTCCCAGATTATGATGAATATGGTGTAGATCTAAATCGTAATTATGGTGGATCATCAGATGGCAATCCCTGGGGATCATGGGGATCGATTGGTCCGGGCAGTGTCACCCATAACGCAGGGTATAGCACATATTGTGGACCCGGAGCTTTTTCCGAACTTGAAATTCAACCGATTCGTGATTTGTTTATAAATAATAATATTAGCGCAAGTATTTCTTGGCACACCTGGCAGGAATCCGTGTTGTATCCATGGGGATATACCTTTGATCAAACCCCTGATGATACATATCTTTCTCAGGTTGCACAGCAGATCGCACAACGTATCACCCAGCAGGATGGGTTTGGGACCTATATTGCTGAACAAAGTGCGGAGCTGTACCCAACAACCGGTGATACAACCGATTGGTCGTATGGTTATTATCACTATATTAAGGGAGCGCCGTTGTTTACCTATACCATAGAAGCATGTAATGATTTCCACCCGTCTTCAGTGTATCTTGATCAAATCGTTGAAGAGAATTTTGATGGTGCATTATATTTGTTACAGGAAGCAGAGAACATTAAAAACACGGTGACCCCGCGGGTTATCCCTCCTGTTATAGATGAGTTGATTGCTGATGATGATGGAAACTATACGATTACCTGGGAAGAACAGAATCCTGAGGCTAGCCCCGAGTATTTCCAACTTGATGAGTTCTCTGATTTAACGATGCATACGGATGACGCAGAATCAGATGCGAGTTTATGGGATCTTGATGGATTTAGTGTTTCAACCTCGCAATCTCATTCGTCGAGTCATAGCTATAAATCAAGAAATATAAATGAGGATGTATCCGCCATGACCAGTGCATATCCTTTACCTGTTACATCAGGTATGTCCCTGTCATTTTGGTGTTGGTATGACATCGAATATAATTGGGATTACGCGTTTGTAGAAGTCAGCCGTGATGGACGAGCATATGATATTCTTGATACGTTCACTGGATCATCAAGTGGCTGGCAGTATAACACCTATGATCTAAGCGATTACGCTGGGGAGTCAATTTACATCAGATTTAGACATACCACTGATTCATATACCCTTGAAACAGGGATCTATGTTGATGATATCTCTCCAGTCCCTGAATTCGGAACAGTATCAACACTATCATCAACAATAGTTAACACCTCCTATGATGTTCTCGATCAACTGGGTGGCGATTATTATTACCAGGTTCGAGGGTATAACTCTGAACATGCATGGGGCGATTTTAGCGCCCTCGCACCGGTTACCGTGATGAATAATGTACCACCATATACACCGCATAATCCCTCTCCTTCAGACACTGAAACACTTGTTCCCACTAATACCAATCTCGTATGGGGTGGAGGTGACCCAAATACAGAGGATATTATAATGTATGATATTTTCTTTGGAGCATCTCCCGTACCACCTCTATATGGAACATTAGAGCTTGTTCCTGCAACACAACTTACTTTGACTCTGCCAGTTACAGATCTTGCATATAATACAACCTATTATTGGCGTATATCGGCCTCTGATGGTGAAGAAACCGTGTTTGGCCCCATCTGGGAGTTTACCACCGCGCCATTATGCGGTGATGCCAACAATGATGGAATCCTCAACATCTCCGATGCAGTATACGTCATAAATTACGTGTTCATACCAGAGAGCCCAACACCCAATCCTATCTGTACCGCTGATGTCAACGGCGACGGTGTCATTAACGTCAGTGATGCCGTATATTTGATTAACTATGTATTAGTGCCAGGGGCCCCAACTCCCGTATCTGATTGCTGCGGATAACAACATTAATATAGGATATATGTTTATATAAGTAACAAAAAAATCAAAATATAGTCTAGGGGGTACCATGAATAAAATACTACCAATAATTATATTAGGAATGATGATAAGCAGCAGTGGCATTGGAGTTATAGCCGCGTATACTACACCTGCTCAACTAAATGAAAATATTAAATTTTCACAGCCTATAATCAGTGAAACAAAAGAATATACCTCAGTATCTTTTACGGAACAATCATCCTGGTTGCTTAATGAAGGAAAACCAGCGCTACCCGTGTACACAAAAACATACACCTTTCCTTTTGGCACTACCATCAATAATGTTGTGATAGATTTTGGTCAACCCGAAACAATGAATTTAAACAAACCAATAGTACCTGCTTCAAAAGCGTATATCGATTCACCAGAGCTTGATAAATATGTACCGGCACAACCAGATCCTAGCATCTATAGCCAAGAACTGTTTTATCCACAAGCAACATCAAAATACCATATTAGTGTCGGGCTTCAGGCAGACGAACATGTGATAGTGGTAACCGTGCATATGTACCCTATTAGGTATAACCCTGCAAAATCAACCCTTGAATACACCAGTAACGCAAACGTCCAGATACACTATACCACACCAGTTGACTCCGTGCTGTTTCCTGATGATTATGATTTAGTGGTTATCGCACCAGATACATTTGCGGCTGCACTTCAACCGCTCATAGATCATAAAAATGATGTTGGTGTGGCTGCTTATTTGAAAACAACTGAAGAAATCTATGATGAATATGATGGTAAAGATCAAGCTGAACAAATCAAATATTTCATTAAAGATGCGTTAGAGACTCAGGGGATCAGTTATGTACTGCTTGTCGGTGGTCGAAACGGTGGAATTATGCAGGAGAAATGGTGGACGCCTGTCCGGTATTCCCATCTGGATGATAACTCTGGCTTTGAAAAAACATATCTCAGTGATCTTTACTTCTCTGATATCTATAAGTATGAAGACAATGAAACCGTGTTTGAAGACTGGGATTCAAACGGTAATGGCGTATTTGCTGAATGGAGCATGTTTACAAAAGACATCCTTGACATGTACCCTGACGTGTATGTCGGCCGTCTCGCCTGTCGAAACACACGAGATGTCAAACAGGTGGTTTCTAAAATTATCACGTATGAAACAGCGACCTATGATGAAGAATGGTTTTATCGATTTGTTGGTGTTGCCGGCGACACCTATCCCGGTGCAAATGACCCATATTATGAGGGAGAAGCAGCAAATCAGGTAGCTTTTGATCTGCTAACAGGGTTTGAGGATATTTTCTTATGGACATCGACCGGTACATTAAGTGGATCGCAAGATGTGATCGATACTCTAAGTGATGGATGTGGATTTGCACATTTTTCAGGTCACGGCAATCCTTCAACATGGGGTAATCATCCACCGCATAACGATAGTTTCGTTGATGGGCTTAATGTGTTTGAAATGCATAAAATCAAAAATGGCGATAAACTACCGGTAGTGTTTGTCGGAGGCTGCCATAACGCACAATTCAATGTTAGTCTACTGAATATCATAAAAGGAATTATTCAGGAAGGCTTCAAAGGGTATTTTCAAACAGAACAACCATATGGTAGTTTCTGGCTTAAAGAATGGGTACCTGAATGTTGGGCATGGCGGCTGGTACAAAAACCACGTGGTGGAAGTATAGCGTCTATTGCAAACACAGGCCTGGGTTATGGGCAATCCGGAGAGCAATGCACGGAGGCTCGCGGGAGATACATGGAAATAAAATTCATCCAAGCATACAGTGAAGGGCATACCAATCTAGGTGCTGCACATTCAATTGGGATTGAATATTATATGAATACGTTCCCACCGATGGATGATTATATCGACTGTAAAATTGCGCAACAATGGGCGCTCCTTGGTGATCCTAGTCTGATGATTGGCGGCTACCCCTAATTTTTTCCTTTTTTATATTATTCTTTTTATTACAGAGAGTGTATTGATTGTGTCATTTTGACGTTTTTCCACCGTAATTTTAAATAGTGTTAATGCTAGATTTTGACATACGTTCCTGGAAGAGGTGGATGTAAAGATGAAAAAACAACTATCCGCCATAGTTCTGATAGTGGCCTTACTGGCTACGAGTGTTTCTACAGCTGCGGCATCTACGGAGGTGGTATACTCAGAGATTACAGAGTATGCTTCGCAGGATGCGTTTGTGCATCAGGGTTCCAGGGATGCAAATCATGGGTCTGAAGATCGTTTGGAAATCCGTGCGTGTTATGGGGGTGGCACTGAAGATTGGGAGTTAGCGAGCTTGATACGGTTTGATTTATCTGCTCTGCCTGAAAACGTGTATATTGCGTCAGCTGATCTTTATCTGTACTATTACGGGCATGAGGATAATGATCCCGCTGGGAGACAGTTGACCGTGTATTCACTTAATGATGCATGGGATGAGGACATCATTACCTGGGATGATCGTCCACGGAACGCAGGTAAAAAAACGAGTACTACAAAGATACCTACAAAGTATGGATGGATGCAGTGGGATGTTACCGCGGATATACAAGAGTATGTGGAGGGTACGTGGGAGAATTATGGCTGGCAGGTGGTTGATGAGAACGCATGGGGGCAGGTGAATATTCCTACTGCGTTGTTTTACACCAGGGAAGGGGGAGAAGATACACGACCGTATATAGTCATCACTTATAGCAATATCAAACCAAATGAGTTACCAGAAGCAGTAATAGCTGGTCCTTATAGCGGGTATGTGAATATGTCTATCCTGGTTGATGGCTCGCAGAGTTATGATGCTGATGGAAACATTACGGGGTATAGATGGGATTATAACAATGATAGCACATGGGATACGCCCTGGAAAGAGACAGCAATGTCAACGTTGGTGTATGAGCGACCAGGGAATTATACTCTAGTATTGCAGGTGAAAGATGACGATGATGATACAGCATGTAATACCAGTTGGGTGAATGTGACGATACCCCCAAACAAAAAACCGGAGGTAAACTTCACATATATACCTGTAGATCCTGTGATAGGAGAACCTATGTGGTTTAACGATACATCTTCTGATGATGGGGAAATGGTTGCATGGTGGTGGCGTTTTGGTGACGGTCATTATGCTGATGTGCAGCAGCCTGTTCATACCTATATTGCCAGCGGCGTGTATACGGTTAATCTTACTGTTACAGATGATAACGGTGAGAACAGTTCAATAACGCAGTTAGTAACGGTTCGTGAGTATCGCTGTGGGGATGTCACCGGTGATGCAAAGGTTTCTATGACTGATTGTGTGGCATTGATCAAGTATTTGTATGCTGATGGTGAGAGTCCCATGCCGATGTGCCGGGGTGATGCTGATGGCGATGGATGTGTTTCAGTAGATGATGTGATCTATCTGATAAAAAGCATTCATGTTGACGGTTTTGATTCGCCGGTTATATCTTGCTGTGATTAAACGGTTATGTGCCTGACGTAACTGTTGAATGTCTTATTTGTAGCTCTGTTTTCATCAAATAGGACAATTAATAGATAAATTTATTAAATAAAAAGGATATTTTAAATTAATATATGATAACCTATCAGCGTATCTTGGGAAGTAGTGTAGTGTTTCTTGTGTTAGTGGGAAACCTGGCCCTATCTGTAGTCGGTACCTACGATATGCAACGTAGTAGCGATATTCCACGGGACATATTTTATAATCAATGTACGGAAGATAAAATACAGGCTGCAATCGTGTTGGTAAATGAAACATTACTTGAGCATGTGTTGACTACGCTGGTGGGGTATGCACCGCGGTATAGTGGCACGTATGGGTGTCAAAAATCTGCTGAGTATCTGTATGATTGTTTTACTGGTATGAATGTGGATACGCATGTGCATGAGTGGGGCGCGTTTGGTAATCAATATAATCGGCAGATGTACAACAGTCAGAATATTGAGGCGGTTATCCCGGGGTGTGATACATCTCGTGATGGTGTGGTGACGTTTACGGCGCATTATGATTCTGCGACGCGCCGGGATTTGAAGAGACAGGGATTGTTTTCTCCAGGTGCAAATGATGATGCATCTGGGGTTGCCGCCGTGGTTGCTGCTGCGTATGCGTTAAGTCATTTCACATGGAATCATACGATTAAATGTGTGGCGTTTTCTGGTGAAGAAATCGGTTTGTTAGGCAGTAGAGCATATGCACATGGAGCAGCGGTACAACAGGAGAATATTATGTTGAATCTGAATGCTGATATGATTGGGTATGCGCCGTCTGCTGAGGATGGAAATCGGTTGAAAATGTTTGGGAGCGCTAATGCAGGTTGGGCGATGGATGTTATTGAAGAAGTAAATGCATGTTTTGATTGTGGGTTTAATTTTTATCGTGATGATATACCTGCGATAGGTGAAGGATGGATGGCTGATTGTCATTCGTTTATAAACTATGGGTATGAGACTGTTACTTTTTTCGAAGGAGGAAGCTATCCGTATGCGCATACGCCTGATGATAAACTTGAAAACATCAATCTGAGTTATTTAGTGAAAACAACGCGGTTGTTTACTGCGACGCTGGGGTATCTTGCTGATCAGGGTGTAGAGTATCCGCTGGTGCGTATCATTTCTCCTTTACGTGGGCATATGTATCGAGATGAAAAAATCATACGTGAGTTTAGATATGATTCACCGTGGGTGATGTTGTTGAATAATTTTTACTGGAAAGCAGCATCAAGTTATACGCCTACTTGGGTGACTGACGGGATATGGATACGTACTATGGCGCTACCGGGTACTGATGCTTTGGTGTCTGCTGAGTTTTATATCGATGGTCGATTGGAATATATTGATACTGAGCCGCCGTTCAGCTGGTATCTGGATAAATGGTCGTTACGTGAGCGGACGGTTACGGTAGTGGTGTATGATGAGGCGGGAAATAGGTGTGAAGATAGTATGACGCTACGGTTTAGTAACCGTAGGGGGACATAGTTAAAGTTAATGGAGATGTTGTATAATTAATAAAGATACATTTATAAAATTATAATACTATATGCAACAGGGTTTGTTAC
>CAZRMY010000016.1:0-21031 GCA_964601295.1 uncultured Thermoplasmatales archaeon
CAACTGGCGTAACCGACAACTCATCACCATAGATCATACCTATATCAACACAGATCTAACCCACTTTCCACTCCTTATTGATATCACCGAACCCAGCTTAAACTCCATAGCGCAAACCAACGGTGAAGACATAACGTTTACCGCGAGTGATGGAACACAACTCAACCATGAAATCGAATACTTCGCAAATGGACATCTTGTTGCCTGGGTGCTTCTTCCCACTCTTTCAACAACATATGACACGGGTATCTACCTTTACTATGGCAACCCAACGGCTACATCACAAGAAAACCCAGAAGCAGTATGGGACAGCAATTATGTCGGTGTATGGCATCTCAATGAGAACAGTGGCACCACCATACTTGATTCAACCATCAACCAGCATCATGGAACAAAAAAAGCCCCTGTAGAACCCCAGCCTATAACATCGATTATAGATGGCGGTCAAAACTACGACGGCTCAGATGATTATATCACCCCCGGTTCATCAGTACTACCCACCGGCACCAAAACAATTAACACCTGGGTGAAAATCCCACCAGTTGGAACAGATCCGGGTGGGTCTTCAGAGGACTACATTATTTACTCTAAATCAGGAACCTCATTTTTCTTTTACTACAACGATGGTTTAGAAATAAAAATACTGGGAACTGGAGGAGATTTCATATATCCCTATGCTCTTGATGATAACATCTGGCATAACCTAGTATTCACCCGTGAAGGAACAACAGCGCAGCTGTATGTTGACGGAGAGCATGTAAAAACTATTACCGATGCAGCAGATTCAATTGCAACAGGTACAGAGTACATCGGTGGAGAAACCGCAAACGTTCGTGGGTGGTTAGGCGGTATAGACGAAATGCGCATCTCAAATACCGCACGTTCCGAAGACTGGATTGGTACACACTATGCACTAGTGAAACATAAAGAATCGATTTATACATTCAAATCATCGGAAATAAACCCTACATTTAGTGGCCATGCCTTTGTAACCAACCCATATCCAGCAGATCAAGCATTCAACATCCCCGTTAACCCACTTCTCTCTGTTGATGTTCATGATTTTGAAGGCGATGACATGACCGTTGAATTCTGGACAAATGCAACAAGCACTTGGACACTACTTGGTTCGTACAATGGCGGTAATGGTACGTATACACAACCAACATCTTCTATGACGTTAACCGATCACATTTACTATTGGCGTGCCTGTGTAATAGACCCACTGGGCAGTAACCAGTGGACAAATAAAACCTATCAGTTCACTACGGTTGCTGGAGCGCCAGTCATACTTGACGTGTATCCCAACAACGAAGAAGCAAACTACAATCCGCAACTCAGGGTGACTGTGCAAGATTATCAGGATGATCCTGTAACCGTCACATTTAGATCAAATGTACTGGGGTCATGGCAGACACTTGGCTCATATGCGGATGGCAATGGTAAATACACTCACCCTGCTACAAATATGAATTCTGAAGGACAGGTATACTATTGGAGTGTTAACATAACTGATGGGGCAAGTTGGACAAACGAAACTTACAGTTTTATCGCACAGCCATTTGTGTTAAAGTGGACGTATAACACGGCTGCAGGGACCGCTATAGGTCCGCTCGCAGTTGATGTCAATGGTGACGGAAGCTATGAAGTGTTTGCAACTGGGGAAGATAAAATAACCTGTGTCAATGGAACTACTGGTGAGCTTATCTGGTCATATACCCATAGTGGTATCTCTACACATTCACCATATGAAATCCATGATTTAAACAATGACGGCATCGATGAAGTAGTTATCTCTGCAGGGGCACGAACCGTTGCATTACATGCAGATGATGGATCAGTATACTGGAATGTTGTTGCTGAATCAGCAGAAAAACATTTGGTAATTGCAGATATAGAAGGCGACGGCTACCCGTATGTCTACATCTGCTCCACAGATATATATAGTGACCCACCGGAAAGTGGCACTGGTCGACTGCGGAAACTCCGTGGAACCGATGGAGCGGTTTTAAAAGAAATATTTGCCTGGCGGCCCTGCTGGGGTGGGCTCTCATTTGCTGATGTTAACAATGACGGTGAGTTTGAGTTATTCATGACGGATAGAGATACTGGCCTTGGCCAAGGCATGCAATGTTATGACCCGGTAGATTTATCGTTAAAATGGAATCATATGACACTGTGCAGTAGTCAATGTATGGCGATAATTGATGTTAATGAAGACGGTGTTCTTGATTCAGTATCCTGCCAGCCCTCTGTTTGTGTTGTCGATGGAGCAACAGGTGAGAAAATGCCAGGAAAATGGGGCGGTACCAACACCACCGGGCATTCACAATTTTCTATTTACGATTTTGATGAAGACGGCGATATCGAGTTGATATCCTGCGAAGGAGCAGAAGCCAAAGTATGGGATGTCAGCAACTGGAACTGGGAGGCCACACTAGATTCATATGGTGAACCACCAAAAATGGCTGATGTCATTGGTGATGACACCCTTGAAATCATCGGAGCAGGCGGTGTAGTCCGCATTTATGATACCAACTACGATGTCATTGAAACTTTAAGTACTAGTGCCATTGCATCGACTCTTGTTCAAGATGTCGATAACGATGGGCAAAATGAACTTATCCTCATAAGTAGCGGGGGTACCATTAAAGTTTATGATACCTCAGCGTATGCCCCAACACCACGCGTGCGCACTAATAGTCTCTATTACAGTGAACGAAACACTGGAGCAGGCATATATATTCCTCCACCTGGAGCACCACAACCAATACTTAAGGAAGCCTATCCATCTAATGATGCAACCAATATAGATCATAACCCGACACTACAAATTCATGCGGTTGATTTCCACTATGATCTTATGAATATCACGTTCAGTACCAATGCATCAGGAACCTGGGAGGATATCACCACCTATTCAAATGTTGGAAACGGCTGGTATAACTGTACTCCAACAAACATGGATGAAGAAGGCGCTACATACTACTGGCGTGTATCAGCAACTGATCCAAATGCTGATAATCTTACGACAACACAAACCTATCGTTTCACCACATTCTCGCCACCATCATTTAAACCAGGCTGGCAATACCGCCGGAAACTCACTATTAACCATGCAGAAGTACCTGCGGATCTAGCATATTTCCCAGTTCTTGTCGATATCACTAATGCATCACTTGGTGTTCACAGTCAGCCAACAGGTGATGATTTCTTATTCACTGGTATCGATGGAACTACGCAACTAGCACATGAAATAGAATTCTATGACAATTCTAGTGGACATCTCATCGCATGGGTCAACAGCAATCTCTCTGCAACCAACAACACTGTTCTGTATCTCTACTATGGTAACCCGTCTGCATCAAACCAAGAAAACCCTGAAGCAGTATGGGATACTCATTACAAAATGATACAGCATCTTCAAGAAACCTCGGGTACACACTATGACAGCACCATGAATAATAATGATGCTCCCACGGTAAATGTGGCTACACAAGGATCAGCGGTGGGACAGATTGATGGCGCAGATGATCTAATAGATGACCCATACACCGGTATGGTTGTACCTGATTCAGCAAGTCTTGATATCACTGATGCAATTACGATTTCATCATGGATTAACCCTGAGAGCTGGGGAGGAGGAACCACTGGGCGGATCATCGACAAAACCATAGATACTGCCTATGGGTTCTTTGTCTGGAGTTCAGGCGATGGTAAATTATCATTTTACTGGTATAATGGCACAGACACTTTTCAGGTGTCATCAAATGATGCATCAGTGAGTTTAAACACCTGGCAGCATGTAGCTGTGACCTATGATCTATCCACTGTGCGTTTCTTCGTGAATGGTAATCCTGTGGGTAGTTTTGCTCGTAGTCAACCCATTGCGGCAAACGATATGGACTTATGGATTGGTAATCGTGAATCAGATGGCGCTCGGGCGTTCGATGGACGATTAGATGAAATCCGACTCTCAGATATTGCTCGCAGTGCTGAATGGCTACAAACAGAGTATACCAACCAATTAAATCCCGAATCATTTATAAGCATCGATCCTGAAGAAGAACCTGAGGGATACCCCATGGTATTAAATGAATTACCTGAGGATGGCACAACTGATATCCCGGTGACTCTCACTCAACTACAGTTTGATTTATCTGATCCCCAACAAGACACCATGGATTTCACCGTGACCACCATCCCCGCTATCGGATATTACGAAGATTTTGATGTATCCGATGGAACGTACACGGTACCGGTAAGTGATCTCATGGTTGATACCACCTATACCTGGTATGTAAATGTTACCGATGGCACAAGTTGGACCAATGAAACATTTACCTTCACCACAGGTGTACAACTCGGTGTAACACTGACTTCACCAACAAATTACGCAATATTAGATTATGAAGATGTTACCTTTTCCTGCCATGTTGAAGATGACACCGGTATACAAAATGTTAGCTTATACACAAATATTAGTGGCAGCTGGGATTGGATGGAAACAAAAATACCGGGTGGTACCGAGTACGCGTATGATCCAGCGATGCAGCTTTGGATGCATCTCAACAAAAACCCAGACTACGGTGAAACCGACACACATGCCTATGACTTCTCAGGCAACCAACGTAACGGTACTATCAGTGGCGCGGTCTATACCACTGAAGGTAAATATGGTGGCGCCTACAGCTTCGACGGAGACACCCAGGTGATCAACCTCCCTGACGACGATTATGGGTTCCCCGGGCAGCCTGGTGCAAGTATGGCGGCATGGGTACAACCCGCCTCTGGGCAGACCTCCACGTCCGGTACCATTATATTCCTAGACCGGGGTTCAGCAGCAACGTCAACACGGATGCTTATATCGGTTAACGATGATCAGACAGTATCGGTGAAAGGACGATCTGCTGGTGAAACCTTCCAGGTGTGCACCACAACCGATACCATACCATACAATGAGTGGAGTCATATCGTGGGTATTATTAATCTAACGAGTAACACGTGTCAAGTATGGATTAATGGTAATCTTTCTATTGAACAAGGTATGGCGTTTTCCCAGACCACATTTGATAGTACGACAACGATTAATGCAGGTATCGGCGCAATAGATACCGCTCCACAATATTCCTACAAAGGACTTATTGATGAACTTGCGGTGTATAACCAGGTACTTACCAGTGATCAGATACAGCAATTATATGGTGAACATCCCCCAACAACATGGGAGGTATCATTTGATGTTACAGAGATACCTGTGGGAACCTATCATTGGAACTGTTTAGCCTATGACATCGATAACAATTCCGCCTGGGCGCCTGCTAATTGGACATTTACTATTACCCCTTCCTTTGATGTAACATACATTCCGCCGACACCAAACAATGGTGAAAACATAGAAAATCAAACCGTTACCATTAATGTTTCATCCAACCGTGAACTCACAAGTGCTACACTCCAGCTTCTTAACAACTCATATCATGAGAACAATAATTTCACGATCACAATTGATGAAACCATGTGGAATCAATGGGGCTTTGAATACCCTGTTACCTATATTTTTGACGTCGCTTCAGTTCCACCAACAGCTGAAGCACAGTACCGTTATAACACTGCTGACCCCTGGCAGACATTATCTAAAAAAACTGAGCAGGAGTTCTATAATGGCATCAACTGTGTCCGCTTTAACAGCAGTGAACAAAAAGCATATGTTTCACTAGGATTCACCGAGGGGGCAACAATCTATCTTCGATTTTTAAATATTCCAACGGTTTCATATGATGCAGTTGCTGAGTATTATGATAATCGAAAAGCAACATACACGCTATCCAATGATAACTGGGGTAAAAACAGCGCTGGTAACCCTGGTGCTGCCTGGCAGGGTATGACTAATGATGCATCCGATAAATACCAGGCTTCAATACATGCGTGCAGAATGCATAATATCCCTATTTCAATTGCTATTAATTGCGCGATGAATGATGCAACAGAACTAGCGAAATGGCAGAATATGCAAACCGAACTTGACTACCTTGATAACAGCTGGGAGCCTGCTATACATACCCGTACTCATCCATGTAGCAGCAGCGCGTATCTTTCTCATGGATACGAATGGGAAATCCTCGGTTGCCGTGATGATATCCTTGAAAACCTTACCAATATACCTTATGGTCAATATGTATTTGAATTTATTCTCCCCTGCGGTTACCAGGATTCAACGGTAGAAAGCACCGCTGCTGGAGAATTCCTGTTCCTCCGAGATTGGGATGGAGGAGATCATCCATCAAGTATCACTTATGCACCCTGGAATACCGTTTATAATTACTATGGCATTGGCGGGTTCCAAACCAAATCCTATGACTCAGTATTTCAAGCACGAAGTCCCTCTGGACGATATTACGCAAGTGACGTCCAAGAACTCAACGATGCATTTGATGCAACATACAATAACAACGGTATCTTCTATGCCATGTTCCATTCTGATCGATACAGCAACAGTGTTATCTATGACCCCTCACCCGGAGTTGATGGTGTTAGTGGCTCCTCGCTCATGCAACACCTTGCATATGTAGCGAACCGCACAGATGTTTGGTATGTTGGTAACGGATGGCTGTATTCCTACCGCTATGTAGCCGAAAACGTGGACGTCACAGGTAGCAGTGAGGCACATCATGATACCCTCCCCATGAACATTGTCAATGATGGGGAAAACACCTATGCATATAGATCCCTCACTGATTTAATAAATGGAACTACCTATCAATATCGAGTAATCGCCGAAGACACCAGTGGTAATTCAGTGACAGTCCCAGAGGAACCCGCCTATCGATCGTTTACGGTTAAATCACCTGCTCCCTGGTGGAATGCAAACTGGCAATACCGTCGTGAAATAACGATTGATCATACTAATGTAGCTACTGATCTCATTGATTTCCCAATACTCCTTGATATCACTACAACAGATTTTATTTCACATGCAAAACCAACAGGATATGATTTTGTTATAACAAATGAAACAGGTGTTGTGCTGAACCATGAAATAGAAGTGTACAACAACTCAAATGGTCAGCTTGTCATCTGGGTGTCAATTCCATATCTTTCTAGTACCGCGGATACAATACTGTACCTGTATTATGGCAACCCCGGCGCGGGTGACATGCAAAACAGTGCAAATTGTTGGGGTTCTCATTACCGTATGGTTCAGCATCTTCATGAAACATCAGGGTTGCATTATGACTCAACACTCTATGGTAATAATGGTACGTACTATGGTTCAACACAGGATGCCACTGGTATCATAGATGGTGCAGATACCTTCGTTGGCAATCTTGGTGGTAACCCTGGTGATTACATTGACTGCGGTAATGATAACAGTCTTGATATTACTGATGAAATCACGGTTTCAGCATGGATTAAACCAACTGATCAAACGGGATGGAATCATATTGTCACCAAAGGTTGCGATGGTTCTAACCGTGTGTATCAACTTAGTATAACCGAGGATGAACTCGTTGATTTCCGAATCAATGGAGATGCTGCAAGTGCTGCAGAAAGTAGTATCAGCGTTCCACTTAACACGTGGTCATATGTGGTTGGCACCTACGATGGTAGTACCGTAAAAGTCTATATCGATGGTGTACAACGTGCTAGCACTGCTTATACAGCACCAATTAACACAAACACAGTGCATCTCCGGATAGCCTCAAGAGTTAGTGGCACGGGTGATACCGGGCCATCCACATGGACCTTTGATGGAGACATCGATGAAGTACGCCTAAGCAATCCTGCTCATACTGGTGAATGGATAGCCACAGAATACACCAATCAACATGATCCAACTAGTTTTTACTCTGTTGGTTCAGAGGAGTCAACCGTTCCGCAACCAAACACTCCACCGGTAATCTCAAATGAAAATCCATCGAATAACTCTGGTGATGTCACAGTTGATAGCGCAACAGTTTCTGTTGATATTAGTGACCCTGATACTGACGTCTTCGATTGGACGATAGAGGGTACACATATTATTAATACGGGGCAAACTGGGGATAGCGACGGAACCAAAACGGCTACCGCCATCACACCTTTGCCATATGACACCCGGATAACATGGTATGTTAATGTTACCGATGGTGAAGACTGGGTATATGAAACATATATGTTTACTACCGAGACAGAACCAGTACCCTCACCACAAGTAACACTCATAGAACCAGCAAACAACTCTGTGTTCACCGTTGATGATCTTATATTTAACTGCACAATCATTGACAATACAGGAGTTGAAAACATAAGTCTTTACTCAGATTATCCTGGAACTTGGATGCTCATTGACACCCAGGTACCACCCGGTTATGAATACCCCTATGATCCAGCGATGCAGCTTTGGATGCATCTCAACAAAAACCCAGACTACGGTGAAACCGACACACATGCCTATGACTTCTCAGGCAACCAACGTAACGGTACTATCAGTGGCGCGGTCTATACCACTGAAGGTAAATATGGTGGCGCCTACAGCTTCGACGGAGACACCCAGGTGATCAACCTCCCTGACGACGATTATGGGTTCCCCGGGCAGCCTGGTGCAAGTATGGCGGCATGGGTACAACCCGCCTCTGGGCAGACCTCCACGTCCGGTACCATTATATTCCTAGACCGGGGTTCAGCAGCAACGTCAACACGGATGCTTATATCGGTTAACGATGATCAGACAGTATCGGTGAAAGGACGATCTGCTGGTGAAACCTTCCAGGTGTGCACCACAACCGATACCATACCATACAATGAGTGGAGTCATATCGTGGGTATTATTAATCTAACGAGTAACACGTGTCAAGTATGGATTAATGGTAATCTTTCTATTGAACAAGGTATGGCGTTTTCCCAGACCACATTTGATAGTACGACAACGATTAATGCAGGTATCGGCGCAATAGATACCTCAACGCTTTTCTCTTACAAAGGACTTATCGATGAGCCTGCTATCTATAATACCATACTGACCGAATCCGATATTCAAGAGATATATACTGGTGATAATCCGACAAATGCTTCAGCTAGCTTTTCCATAAATGATATCCCTGATGGAACACACTCGTGGAATTGTAAAGCATATGATATAGATGGGTTCATCGGCTGGGCGGATAACAATTGGACGTTTACTGTAACCACTGCTGCTGATACCATACCACCTACTATTACTGATCTCTCATTGGGGGTATCTGATCCTATTGACACTGAAGCAGGTTTCGGCTGGGAAAACATCAGCTGTATGGTAAGCGACAACGAAGCCGTCGCAACAGTGTTACTAAATATTACTGATCAAAACCTTCAATCGGTAGAATTACCAATGGTACATGGATCCGGATCGCTGTATTATCTAAATGCAACGTTTTCAGTTGTCGGTGAGTATACTTATTATGTGAAAGCAACAGATACCAGTGATAACACGAATACATCAGAAACTGAATTGTTCACCCTCCCACCAAATTGGGATATCAACATGAATGGTGTCTGTAACCTAGAAGATCTTGCGAAAGTATCAATAAAATATGAGCAGACCGATGATCCCGGTTGGATCCGTGAAGATGTCGATAATAACGGGCAAATAGGCTTATCTGATCTATCAAAGGTTTCCATACATTATGAGGAAACATGGCCTGCATCAAAAAATAGACAATACGCTATGCTGCCCGGACAACAACGCACGGGGCCAACAAATGTCAGTATCAGCCCGTCAGCTCAAACCGTTGGTGGTGGGGATAGCTTCACTGTTGATGTTATTGTTGAACCGGGTGAGCCTATTATGGGTGTTGCGTTGTATCTTTCTTTTGATCCAACCGTGTTACAAGCTGAATCGCTGGTCTTCGGGGATCTCTTTGATCCGTATACCACTTTTGATAATCCTGGTAGCATTAATAATTCCACAGGCATAATTAGTAGTGTTTACAGTCTGATTCTTGGGGCAAACACCGTTGATCAAACAGGAGTGCTCTGTACGGTTTCCTTTACTGCTTTGGAAACCACTGATGTTTCTGATCTACATCTTTACAATGTTGGTGTGACCAACAGCACAGGAGATTACATTACCGTGATCACTACTGATGGAACTGCTCAAATAGACGATACTCCCCCTGAACTTTTCGACAACTCGCCATTAACCGGTTTTACTGATGATCCCTTTATTGTCAATGCAACTGTTATAGATAACACTGATAATCCTGCTGATCTCATTGTTATGGTAGACTGGATACATGCCGGCACCAATGGCAACGAGAGTCTGGTAAATGTAGCTGGAAATTATTTCGAAAAAAGCATTACTCTTGATAGTGCAGCTACCTCTGATCTTAGCTATCATTTCTATGTTGTTGACAGTTATGGTAACTCTAATGTGACCACGACTGTGGTAGTACCCGTTGAAGATAACACAGAACCAACAATCATTGATGACAGTGAGGTTATTGCGCTAGGTACGGGTGAAATTGTTGTATTATGGGTGCAAGCCACTGATAATATCGGGGTCACCCAGGCTCGCGTACACATTGATGGGGATCCAACCGGGGAACCTATGAGTTATAATACAACATTGAATCGCTGGGAATATACTTACTCTGCACCCGTCTCTGATGATAGTGACCATAGCTATACTCTTACGGTGTATGATGGTATGATGAACACTGATACCCGTGGGCCGTATACAATACAGATAACAGATATCATACCTCCTCAGATCACCACGGATAGTAATAATATAAACATTGGCACCAGTGAAACCACTACACTTTGGGTGGATGCAGCTGATAACATCGAGGTAACTGAAGCACGCGTCTATATCGATGGTGATCCCACAGGGCTGCTTATGACACATAACATAACAACAAACCGATGGGAATACAGTTACACCGCTCCATATGATGATATTAGTAGTCATACATACACGCTCACCGTGTTTGATGCTGAAGGTCTAAGCGATACCAGTGGACCATATACCATCACTGTAGAGGATACAATACCACCAACAATCACTGATTCAACCACAACTCTCAACCTGGGAACTGGTGATACCACGAATCTTTGGGTAAACGGAACAGATAACATAGCAGTTATACAAGCTCACATATACTTCGATGGCAGCCCAACCCCGGAGACAATGACACATGACATAACAACAAACCGATGGGAATACAGTTACACCGCACCGCTTTCTGATGATAGCGATCATACCTACCAAATACAACTAAGTGATGCCGCTGGGTTATCTGATAGTACCGGTATATATGATCTTATCATCGTTGATAACAAGCCTCCGATCATACAGAATTTACAGGCTACACCCGCTGCTCAAGAGGTCAATGGACCAGTTAATATAACTGGGGATGTAACCGATAATATACAGCTTGCGCAGGTAAACCTGAACATAACCTATCCGGATACCAGCACCGATAATATCTCGATTACGAGCAATACTAATGGTAACACCTACTATCTTAACCAAACCTACACGCAACTTGGAACATACACCTACGTCTTCTGGGCAGAAGACACCGCAGGAAATAGTGTCACCTCAGCAGAACACAGTTTTGTTATCGGAGATTCAACACCTCCTGATATTACAAATCAACAAGTCATCGCTTCAGTACCATTAGATACTGAGATTGGATTTGGATGGGAAAATATCAGCTGCACCGTCACAGATAATGTTGACATTCAGGCGGTGATCCTAAACATTACAGATCCTGATACCAACTGGCAGATACTACCTATGGATATAGCTGGGACTACCTATTATTATAACACCACCTTGACACAAATTGGCAACTATACCTATTCCATTCAAGCTGAAGATACTAGTAACAACCTACAGACAACCAGTGCTCACCAGTTTACGCTCCCACCAAACTGGGATATTGACATCAACTATATTACTGATATTGTGGACTTGTCAAAAGTTTCAATACAGTATGAGAACACGGGTTCTGCTGGTTGGATACGAGAAGACGTGGATAATGATGCTGAAGTCGGGTTATCTGATCTATCAAAAGTGTCTATACATTACGAGGAAACCTGGCCAGAATCGCCACTGAAACAACCATGGACACCGCGTCTGAAGAAAAGAGCAGCAACCATTATGAGTATTCAGCCATCAACACAAACAGTTAGCCCTGGTGAAACATTCACGGTGGACATCCGCATCCAACCTGGTGAACCCATTATGGGCGCAGCATTATACCTTGGCTACGACCCACTTGTATTGCAAGCAAACACGGTAACCGAAGGAACATTATTTGATCCACATCCAACCTTGTTTAACGCCGGATCCATTGACAACACTAATGGAATTATCAGCAGTGTATACGGGCTGATCATAGGTGCTAGCACCGTCACCGATCCTGGTGTTTTCTGTACCGTTGAATTCATTGCACAAAGCCTTGTTGACACAAGCACACTTGATTTGTACAATGTTGATGTCACCAATCAAACCGGTGATTACGTACTAGATCTTAACGTAAACGATGGCGTTGTAAACGTCGCATCTATGGGACCAACAAACCCGGTTCCAGCAGACGGTGCCACACAAGTACCATTAAACATGCAGTTACACTGGACCAGTGAAGGCACTATCGCCTATGATGTTTACTTTGATACAAGTAATCCGCCAGCAAAAATCATCTCAAACCAGACGGAAACCATGTATACTCCTGATGGTTTAACTCCTAATACACAGTATTACTGGCAGATAATCGGCTGGGATGTAGCAAGTAATTCATATCCAGGTTCAATCTGGGAGTTTACCACTAAACCATTATCAACGGAATGGTGGAATATCAACTGGGGGTACCGTAAACAACTCTGCATTAACCATAGCTATGTAGGTGACACCCTCGAACAATTCCCTGTTGTTGTATCACTTATGGATTCGGAGATCGCGCAGTACGCTCAACATGATGCTGATGATATCGTGTTTACCGATTTATACGGTGAACAGCTTCCCCATGAACTAGAATACTATAATCACTCAACAGGGGAACTCGTAGCATGGGTTACCCTGCCTATGCTCCCCGCAGATTATAACACATGTATCTATCTATACTATGGCAACCCTGATTGTGACAACCAGGAAAATATCGTGGGCACCTGGGATACATCCTACCGAATGGTACAGCATCTCAATGAACCATCTGGGATGCATCACGATTCAACCATCTTTGGGAACAATGGTACCTACTTTGGCAGCATGCAAGATGCCGCTGGTATACTTGATGGTGCTGATTCATTTAATGGTGATCTTGGTGGTAACCCTGGTGATTACATTGACTGTGGTAACGATACCAGTCTTGATGTCACCGAGCAAATCACGGTTTCAGCATGGATTAAACCAACTGATCAAACCAACTGGAATCATATTGTGACCAAAGGCCATGGTCAATGGAATAGCAATGCAGATCGGGTGTATCAACTCAGCATTCAGGCTTCTGAAACAATAGATTTTATTATTAACTCTGATCAAATTAACGCCATGGCACAAACCAGTGATAGCGTACCAGTTGGTAGCTGGTCATATGTTGTAGGTACGTATGATGGAACAAGTGTACGTGCCTATATCAACGGTGTAGAAAAAGGTAGTTCCCCACCGTATACGTTACCCATAGACACGAACGCTGTTCATCTGCGTATCGCCTCACGGGTTAATGGCATTGAAAATACAGGTCCTTCGGTATTCACCTTTGATGGAGACATCGATGAAGTACGGATAGCAAGCACGGCGCATTCAGCAGCGTGGATTCAAACCGAGTATTACAACCAATATACTCCCACTAATTTTTACACGATTGGCATGCAAGAGGAAAAACCCATTCCAAATAGACCTCCACTACTAGCTAACGAACTCCCACAAGACGGAGCAGGATCTATTGATGTAAACACAGATACGGTGAGCATTGATATTGAAGATCCAGATGGGGATCCTCTCGCCTGGACAATTGAGGGAACCTATATTTCTAACACCGGCCAAACCGATGATACAAACGGGACAAAAACAGCTGATTTACTCATTCCATTACCCTACGAAACCCCTGTTACCTGGTATGTGAACGTCTCAGATGGAACCACTTGGACCAATGCCACATACACGTTTACCACAGAAGAACAGAGCATTCCCACCATCGTACATGTTCAGCCAAATACACAAACCGTGGAGACCGATGAAACATTCACCGTTAATATCACTGTAGAACCAGGAGAACCAATCATGGGAGTCGAACTCTACCTCAGTTATAATCCAAATCTCCTCGATGCAAACCTAGTAACAGAAGGCGAGTTGTTTGACCCATATCCCACATTGTTTAACGAAGGTTCTATTGATAACACCAATGGTATACTTAGTAGTGTTTATGGATTAATCATTGGTGACGATACCGTTGCAGACCCCGGAGTGTTCTGTCAGATAACATTCACCGCGCAACAAACCAGTGGTGTATCACCTGTTAAGCTATACAATGTTGGTGTAACAGACGCGGCTGGTGACTACCTCTCCACGCTTACCATTGAAAATGGTACGGTGACTGTTAATGAACCAACTAACATCCCTCCGGTAGCACAATTTACCTATGAACCACTTAGCCCAAGTACTCAGGATACCATCTTTTTCAACAGCACCAGTTTTGATCCTGATGGCACGATAACACAATGGCAATGGGATTTCGGCGATGGAAACACGGAAACCGGTGAACAAATCACGTATCAATACAGTGATGACGGCGACTACCCGGTTACGCTAACGGTAACAGATGATGACGGGGCAAAAAATACAACGCAACAAATCATATCTGTTTCCAATGTTGCACCATTAGCAGATTATACCTATGAGCCTTCACAACCAAGTATTGAAGATATCATATACTTTAACAGCACCTCATATGATGTTGACGGAACAATCATAAACTGGGAGTGGGACTATGGCGATGGCGACACTGACACCGGTGAACAAGTAACCCACCAATATACCACAGATGACACCTTTACAGTAACACTACTTGTCACCGATGACGATGGCGCAACAGATCAACAACAATACACCATTACCGTTGAAAGCATACCTAAAACACCGGATCTAGACTGCGATGGCGCACTACATTGGACCGATATCACGCCAAATACCATTGTTGAAGGATCATTTACCATAGAAAACATTGGTGAAGCTGAATCATTATTAGATTGGGAGATAGAAAGCTACCCTGACTGGGGGACCTGGCAGTTTGACCCTGAAAATGGTGATGACCTCACCCCCGAAGACGGCGAACAAACCGTTGAGGTCACTGTGCTAGCTCCTGATGAACAACGGAAAACATTCACCGGTGAAGTAACACTGATAAACAGTAACAACCCCAGTGACTACTGTGTCATACTTGTGTCACTGCGAACACCTAAAAATCAGCATAGCATCAACCCGGTTATCCAGCAGATTATCACCTTACTATTACAACGATTCCCACTACTTGAACATCTACCGATATTCCAACAGTACATATGGTAAAAAAAATCTGCAGTGGAGTGTATCGAATTACTCCACTTTTTTTATTATTTCCATTTTTCCCAGTAGTGCGTATTGGTGCTCGGGGGTTTTTCATCGTTACTGTACTGCCCGCCCCATTTGTTTAGCCCTGCTTTTTCATCAGCATCAATAGCCTTTTGAAGCATCGATAACATTTTCTTATCTGTGAAACCGAGTTGTTTCATCTTCTGCGGAGTGGGTACGCCATTCTGGGTCCATCCTCGCCGGTAGTACACAGCATCAGCGAGTTTCTGGTATTGATCCTGACGATAATCATATAGTATCTGCATTTTCTCTTTGATCGGCAGCGTTTCAACCTGTTTTTTTGATATTCCAACTTTTTCAACAAGAAAGGTATCATATCGTTCTTTTCTAGAGATGTATTCAGTTTCAGTTACGGGGCCCATAGACCGGTAGGGGATCCAATCATCTTTTCGTCGTCCGCGTCCCATCCAGACGTTCATCGCACGTTGCCAATTATAACATCGTTCGCTCTGCAAAATAAGTTCTTCTTTATCGACATTCCATCCAGTTACCGCGTTTTGTATGTCTACATAGTTTTGTACATGCTCAGGGACTTTTGCAGGTTCATCTGTTTCAGCGTTGTTTTTTGGTTCTATATCGTTCCAAGGGAGTTTACATGAACCGTTTAACCCAAACCAGGTTCGCCACATGGGAAAGTAATGTAATGCTTCTGCTTTATCTTCAAAGGTGGGTATTGCGTTGTTTACCATGTCCATGAAGATAAGCCATGCTTCATCATGTTGTGGTCCTTTGAGGGTGAGCCCGTAGCCGCCTTGCATGGCGAGTGATTCTTTTGTCACATATTCAGAGTATTCAAGTCCTTTGCTTTCCATGCCGATGTCTTCGATGAGTTGGCAATCTCCCCAGTTTTTTTCATGCAACCAGTCTTTTACTCGTCTGATGCCTTTTGATGCAATTTGAATGAATTCACTGGTGTCTCCTTGGGCCATTCTATGGAGAAACTCCATGACCGCATCGGCGTTGCCGAAACAGAGTTCAAGGCCGTTGCAGCGTTCTTTATTAAGGATGCCGTATTCGTATAGTTCCATGTAAAATGCGATAGCAGTACCTGTAGATATTGTGTCTAAGCCATAGGTGTCACAGTAAAAGTTGAATTCTAGAATCCATTCAGGATCCCATAGACTCATGTTTGAGCCACATCCAATGGTTTCGTATTCGGGTCCGTCAACTGTGACTTTTTGGCCTTTATACGGCCCAGTTTTTATCATAAAGCCATCGACTGTTTTTGAGCATGCCATTGTGCAACCATGCCAGCAGCCATCTGGTATGACTTTGGTGAAATACTGATAAAATTTTGGTGAATAGATTTTTGATGCTTTTGGGAAGGTGCCAAAACGATAATTTTCACAGGGGAGTAAATCGTATTCATCCATAATTTCAGCAAGATGTCCAGTTCCTACCGCGCGCATGTTACATTGATACCGGTCGAGTTCACGTATTTCCTTATGTAGTTTGGTTCCTACTTGTGCTAGTTTTTCTGGATCTGCAGGGTTTGTACTGAGACCGGTGAACTGATCTACTTTGGCTACGATTGCTTTTATGTTTTTATCCCGGAGTACTGTTCCAAGTCCTCCACGTCCTGCTTGTTTCATTCGTGCGACTTTTCGGCGGATATCCCAAAATGAGAAGTTTAAACATCCCCAGTAGCTGTGGTCAGCGCCTTTCCCTGCGGATACCACTGAGATTTTTTGTCGGGCGGATTCGGAGTCATCATCGGCATACATATGGGTCAGCTGTTCATTAACCATATGAGAGTTGGTTTCTTCCATTGGTGCGGTTTCAACAGTTATTTTACCATTTTTTCCATCTATAACAATGATGACATCTTCAGATGCTTTTCCCTGGATTTCGACGGCGTCAAAACCAGCGAATTTAAGGTATGGTCCGAAGAAACCACCGACATTACTGTCACAGATAATGTTGGTGGATGGTGAGATGGTTAAACAAAGTGATTTGCCTGATCCCGGGTATTGGGTGTTCCCGCAGAGTGGGCCGTTGGTTATGATAAGCTCGTTTTCGTCGCTATCCCATCGGGTGGAAGGTTGGATGGCATCCCACATGAGTTTTAAGCCGAATCCTCTGCCTCCGGTGAATAATTTTTTCATTTCAGGGATTACTTTTTTTTCTTCGATGGTCAGTGTGCTCAGGTGTATGTGAAGGGTGCGATTAGCGTATCCTTTTTCAACCTTGCCTTTGGTATATGTGTATTCCGCAAGTATGGTATGTTTTGAGCGGATTTTTTGGATATCCCATGTATGGGTGGTATTTCCGGTATCGTATTCTTGTATGGGTATTTGACCTTCTACCATTATTGATTACGCTCCTAATTTATGATATACGACTTCTTTAATTGCGGGTATTTCTTTTTCTACAAGTTCTAAGGCGTTTTCCGGGCATGCTCGGACACATGCGCCACAGGAGATACATTTAAAGGGTTCAATGCGTGTGGTGGATTTTCGCATAGCGTTGATAGGGCAGAAACCAACACAGGCTTGACATCCTATACAGGTTTCTTTATCCAGCCAAACGACACCGTTTTTCCTTCTGAATAATGCACCAACGGGGCACATATCGATGCATAATCCCCGTTGATCGCATACTGACATTGTATAACCTGTGTCTGTTTCACTGATGCGAATAGCTGATTTTTCACCGCCTTCATCGGTTTTAAAATGGACTTGTGAGCAGGCGCGTTCACAGTCTTGGCAGCCTTTGCATTTGTCGGCATGAAATCTGAGAACTTTTACAGTTTTAGGTTTGCTCATGTTTATCTATCCTCTTTTTTTGGAGAACATATATTGGAGATCATGCTAGTAGTGTGGATGCGATTACCGCGAGCCAGCAGAGTAGGGTTACCGTGATTGCGGTAGGATAGTACAGTTTGTCTCGTACTAAGGAGATATCATAGGATTTTATGAGTAAGATGGTGGGGATAGTGATACCGCCGAATAATGCGGCAAGTAGTCCTCTGCTGAGTATTTGTGGGATGAAAAGAAGCAGGTTTTCAAGATAAAAACCCGCTGATGATATCAGTGGGGTGAGTATCTGAGTGGTGATGAATCCTCCGACGTATATGAGATAGCCGCTGATGATTCCCATGCTGATCTGGGCGCTTGGGGTACGTATATCTCGGTAATCTAGGGACATTTTGTGCCAGATGAATTCGAAAAGCAGTCCTTCTGCCATGATGGCGAAGGCTGAGCAGATAAAACAGCCTGCGAATGGGTTAAATAATCGGAGTGTGCCCGCTACGAGTGCCATGCCGAATTGCATGCCTCGTTGTCTGTAGAGAATTCTTGTGATAAGCATAAGGCCTATAGCAAAAATACCGGCCATGATAGCTCCAGCGGGAAGATCTGCATCTCGTAGGATACCGCCGAGTATTACCTCGGAGAATCCCCAGAGTGAGCCAAACAAAATTATTCCAGTTACGAGTTTCCATTTATTCATTTTTTTATTTCACCTCGATTTCGATAACATCTTTAACTCGATATGCCTTAGGTAAATCCACAAAAACAGTCATACCATCATGTGTGAGGAGACCTTTTTGCATGTGCTCCCATGAGACCGTTTTTTGGTATCCATCACTTCCGGTGATCGTGTACTCGTGTTTATCTGGTGACGAGACACCGGTTTTCTGTATGAGATCATCTAACGCAATTCCTGTGTAGTCGAGTTCTTCAAATGTACGTTGATCTGCAAGCTGTTCGAGTTGATTTATGGTATAAGATTGTTGGTTTACGGTTATCTGCGTTGCGTTGGCTTGTGAAGCGTATACGTAGATGGTTGATCCACTTGCAAGTAAGAGGATGCTTATTGCGAGTATTGGTAATATACGTTCCTTCCCCATAAGGCATCAGGGTGTCGGATAACAGTCAACTGTATATAAAAATTATGAACTAGTGTTATTAAGGAGGTATATGCTAGTAGTTAGTTGAATGGTGATTTATTATTTTTAATGGAATGGGCATGCTTTTTGAGTAGTTGTTCATCTGTGGGTCGGTATGGTATTTTTTCGATAAGTGCATAAGCGAGTTCGTCTAATGGATGAGTTATTTTCCAGGGCGTTACTGATTCATAGTTACTGATGAATTGTTTGCAGAGTTCATATTTTTCTTGTGTGAACATTGGATTGGTTGTAAGTATTGAGGCGCAGATTCTGGCGATGTCTTCTACAGGTTTGCCTGGGCGGGTTTCTTCAAAGTCTAACCCATGTATTTTGGTTGACACCAGGAAGTTTCGGATGTGTGCATCGCCATGGATAGTGTAATGGTCAGTGTTTTTGAAAAACTGGTGGAAGTGTGCGTACCATAAAGCGAGTTTTTCTAGGTGTTGTTGTTTATTGTGGTGTGGGATATTGGGGTCATTGAGGTAGTCGCAGAAGTTGTTGCCGGTGAGGTAATTCATTATGAGGAGAGTGTTGGTGGTATCTTTTGTGAGGATGATTGGGGTGTCTAGTTTTCCTTTTAATTTTGTGAGTATGGTGTATTCTGTTTGCATATTGCGGGTGAATCCTGGGGGATACCATTTGAATATGCGTGGTTTGTGATTGTAGGTGACGTAGGCGACAGTGTTTTTTTTACTGGGGTATTCTTTTTGGATGATGATATCATGGTATTTGTGTATGTGTGTTTTAAGGTAGTGTATTGATTTCATGTTTTGTTTGTGCTCCCGGGTGTTGGTTATATTTTTTTTAGGGGTTTTTTGGTGTATATTTTTCGTGAGCTGAGGTAGATTCCGATGAGGATGATGGTGCCGCCGATGAGGGTGTATGGTGAGGGTGTTTGTTGTATCCATGGGATGAGGAATGCGAGTATGCTTGAGCCGATGGGTTCTCCGAGGAGGCTTACTGAGGCTACTGATGCGCGTATGTATTTGAGTGACCAGTTGTAGAGGGTGTGGCCGAGGATGCCGGCGATGACGGCCATGAGTAGTATGATGAGGAGTTCCTGAGAGGAGAGGTTGAGGAGGGGTGCTTGGGTGAGTAGGCAGATGAGGCCGAGGGTGATAGTGCCAATTGTGTAGACGATGATGGCGTAGGTGATGATACTGATGTTTTTTCGCATGATACGGCCGCCGAGGATGTAGAGGCCTGCTGCTGCGCCGCCGAGCATCGCGAGGATGTTGCCGTAGAGTGTGTCGAGGGAGGTGGTTGTCCAGCCGTAATTTCCGTAAACGAGGAGTGTGACACCGGTGATTGATAGGATGATGCCGGTGATGTTTTTTGTGGATAGTTTTTCTTTGAGGAGGATGTAGGCGAGTGGGGCGACGAGGATGGGATGGGCGGTGACTAAAATGACTGAGCTGGCTACGGAGGTGTGATTTAGTGAGGTTATCCAGAGGGCGAAGTGTGCGGCGAGAATGACGCCAATACTAGCCATGATGGCGAATTGTTTTTTGGTGAGCGTGTGTATTTCGTTGCGTGTTTTTTTATGG
>CAZRMY010000016.1:21041-25242 GCA_964601295.1 uncultured Thermoplasmatales archaeon
AACCGTTGAAGAGGGTGAGGAAGGGGATGAGGAGGAGTGTGGTGAATAGCAGTCGATAGAATGAGATGGTGAGTGGATGGGTGTGGTATTGTTGTTGGAGGGTGACGATGAAGATGGCGGCGAATGATACGGAGATGATTGAGATGATGAGTCCGAGGGAGGGTTTGTGGAACATGGGATGGTAGCGTGAATGGGAGGGGTGTTTTTGGGTTTTTCTGTCTGTGTCTAGTAAACACGATATTTATATATCTGTAATGTTATATAATTCGTTGAGTTAGAGTCTTATGCTGCAAAGACAAGTGAAGATCTGGAGTATGATTATTTTTGCCTGTGTGATTATGCAGTGTTTTTCTTTAGGGGGTTACGGTGTTGTTATAGAACCCATATTATCTACTGCTTCTCGGGGTGTTGATGATGATTTAGTTGATCTGCTGACAGCGGTGGATGTTTCACTTTTGCAGGGGTATATTGAGCAGATTCAGCAGTTTGGTCCACATCCTACGGGTTCAGTTGCGTGTGAACAGGTGCGTGATTATGTTTATCATGAATTGTGTGATATGGGGTTGTCTGTGGAGCTGTTACCGTGGCAGCAACGACGGTATTATGGTGAAAATATTGAGGCGGTGCTTCCGGGTCATGGGTCTGCTGAAGGGAGTATTATTCTCTGTGCGCATTATGATAGCGTGTCGGTGTCACCTGGGGCGGATGATGATGGATCGGGTGTTGCATCGGTGCTTGCGGCAGCTCATGTGTTGCGTGGTTTATCATTTAATTGTACGGTGAAGTTTGTGTTGTTTTCTGGTGAAGAACAAGGGCTTTTAGGTAGTAGTGTATACGCTGAAAATGCTCGTGAACGTGAGGATACTATTTTTGCGGTGATTAATCTGGATGGCGTGGGATATGCTGCTTCTCGGCAGGGTGGTCATATCGTTCGTGGGTTGCTCTCAACTGGTGCAGTGTTTATTCAGCAGTTTGGAAACCAGGTCACAAGTGTCTATGGTGATTTGGTGAATCTCTCTGTAGAATGGCTGCCTAATGAGCCTATTAGTGATCATCAATCTTTTGTTGATCAGGGGTATGATACGTGTTATTTTTTTGAAAAAGAAACCAATCCTTTTTATCATACGTCTGAAGACCGTTTGGAGCATATGAATATGTCGTATCTTGTTAAGGTCGCCCGTCTTACTGTGGGGTCTGCAGTGCTGCTTGCTGAGCTGGATCGAAATCTTGCTGATGATGATATTTATATTACTATGCTGGGTTCTGTGTTAAGTCGACCGAATCAGCTGCAGATATCCGTCGGAAACAAGCAGAGTGAGGAGGCTGTTAATGTGACCATTCGTGTGGAGATGTGGAATCGGATTACACAAAAGTACATTGAAGGACCGTATGATACGATCTGTAATTGGACTATTACAACGGAGATTAGAGATATGTGGATGTTTACTCTGGCTCATCGGACATTCTCAAAAGGGTTAGTGGATGTTTCTGTGAGAGTATATGGCAATGGTGATAATGTGGGGTTATACCAGGAGAAACACGGTTATGGTTTTGTGTTAACAAGAGCGATATTGTTGTTTCGTTTTGTATGAAAAAAAAAGTTTTTTTGATTATACGACATTTGGGTCTTGATCTTTTAGGGGGAATTCACCGCGTTTGAATCCACATGCCGTGCAGATGAGTATATAGGAGTCATGGTCGGTTTCTTTTTTTTCCATAGCCCGTTTCCCACATTTAGGGCAGACGTACATCTCCATTTCAACCTACCTTTTTCAAAGATTACTTATCTGGATTTTATTATAATAACGTTATGGTGTCATAGTGTTTTGTTTTTTTACATTAATGGGTGTATGGATGATAAAACATATACGATGTGCAGTTGATACTGTGGTATGATGACAACAGAGTGTTATATGCCGGTGTATGGTATCTATGGATTGTCGAATTCAGGGAAAACCACGTTACTGTGTAGTCTTGTTGAATGGTTTACTCAGAAGGGGTTGCGTGTTGCGACGGTGAAAAAAACTGATAAAGCAATTTATATTGATACGGTGGGTAAGGATACGTGGAAACATAGAGAATCTGGTGCGGATTTAGCCGTTTTTTCGTCTGTAGTTGAGACATGTTTTATTGTTCCTCATCAGTTAGATGAAGAGCAGATTGTTGGTATGATTGCTCAGCTTGGTTGTTTTGATATGGTGTTTATTGAGGGGGCGGTATCGGCGGGGATACCTAAAATTAGGTGTGGTTCTGCTAAAAAGAGGGTGAATACTATTGTAGACTACACCGATACTATTAAAGAGGTTATTGAGGTTATATCACGGCATATGGTCGCTAATACAGATTCCGGTGGTATTCAATTAAAGGTTAATGGTAAAAACATCCCACTCACGGAGTTTCCTTCAGGTTTTATCAAAAGCACAATTAAAGGTATGGTATCATCGTTAAAGGGTGTTGATACAGTCAACCAGGTTGAATTAACGATTCAGTATCCCTAGAAAAAAAAATTGTTGTATCTTTTTTTTCTTGGTGTTAGCTGATTAAATGGTCCCGGTGACATTTATTGCCAGCATGAGTAAAATGATGACTGTTAAGATAAATATGCTGATGATGTCCTCTCTTTGTATTTTTGTGTGTGTCATATTGCATCCCGTCCCAATTATTGTATATTGTTAGAGGTTTTAAATGTTTAGTTTTTTTTAATTATTTGAACGCTGTGGAAAATGGTGTTTTATAAGGAGAAAATGGTATCTGCATATATAGCTGCATATACAGCGGAGAATAAATTAATTAAAGGCTTTTTTCATTGTGAAATAGTGAGGATGATCGAGGATGGAGGATGCATTCGAGATAGTTAGATTAGAGGATTTGCGCGTATTTGACAATCACAGGTATAATCGGCAAGTGTTGGATGATGTTTTTTTTTCTGAATGGAAACAGGCGTTAGAACGAGAGTTGCCTGAGTTTTGGCATTCATTTTCAAAATAATGCGGTTGTATGTTTTAAATATGTGAGCAGTATTGTGCTGTTAGTGTATGGCGCATAAAATTCCGCATATTACGGTAGATGGTATTATTCTTGAGCAGGGTATGGTGTTGTTGATTAGACGGGGTAATCCGCCGTTTAAGGGTTTGTGGGCGTTTCCGGGTGGTTTTGTTGAGTATGGTGAGTCTGTTGAAGATGCGGTGTGTCGTGAGGTGTTTGAGGAAACCGGGTTGAAAACCTGTGTTGTTTCGTTGGTGGGGGTGTTTTCTGATCCTGATCGTGATCCCCGTGGGCATACTATTACCGTGGCGTTTCGTTTGAAGCAGGCTGGTGGAGCATTACAGAGTGGTGATGATGCAGCGGATGTAAAGTTTTTTAAGGTGGATGAGTTACCTCGTTTGGCGTTTGATCATGCGTTGATCTTGCAGAAGGTTTTGTCAGAGAGTTGAGAGTGGTTATGTTTTGCCCGAAATGTAAGTCGTTGATGTTGCCGCAGGGTGATACGTTTGTATGTACGAAATGTAAGTTTTCGAAGCCGAAGAAGGGTGTGAAAAAGAATATCGTGGTTGATAAACAACATGAGCGGGAGACGGTTGTGCTTGAGGATGATAACGCTGATGTGTTACCCAAAACCAAAGTAGGTTGTCCGAAATGTGGGAATAATGAGGCGTATTGGGTGTTGCGGCAGACTCGGAGTAGTGATGAGCCGGAGACGCGTATTTATACGTGTACGAAATGTAAGCATCGATGGCGTGCATATTAAAAAAAATAATGGTTTAATTTTTTTTTGTGCTGCTTTTATCCGATATCCACTGTTTCTCCTTTTGTATTGATTGATCAGGTCCCTTAGAGGTTGTCAAATATTGTACGATGATCAAATTAAACGTTATATTGGACGGTAATTCTGTTGAATAGATATCTTTCGAAGAGCGAAAATCTGTGAGCAAATAAGTCAAAGAATGGTTTATTCCGTGGCATGGTAACCTCAAGCGTTGTCCAATTACTTTCTGCATCATTTATATCTTTAGCTTTAACTGAAATAGTATAGACACCTCGATCATCCCATAAATTTGAAAAGGTGACTATTTCACCTGATTCATATGGTCCTTGCCAATTAACTCCGGGACAACCTTCAAACCATTCAATCCAATAGTATACATCATCACCATCAGGATCAACAGCAGATACTTCATAATCATATGATACTCCTGCCTCT